>NZ_JYOQ01000122.1:0-32500 GCF_000960545.1 Vibrio sp. S457-15
GCATGTGTTAGGCCTGCCGCCAGCGTTCAATCTGAGCCATGATCAAACTCTTCAATTTAAAGTTTTGTTCGGCTCAATGAATACTGAACATTACATAAAGTAATGTTTGAATTGACTGTGCTGAATCTTTCGATTCAATGGTCACTTCGTTTCATTGAAACCTAATTTGATACCGAAGTATCGAATTGGATTATCATCAACGAGTGCCCACACAGATTGATAGGTTCTTATTTTTAAAGAGCTTTTCTAACATTTTCAGCAACTTAGTTGCTCGTCGTTAGGGGTGCGTATCTTACTTCACACCGTGAGAGAGTCAAGCATTTTTTTCAAATTTCTTTTCTCTCAATTCCGACTCGCTGTGTGACTTTCGTCTCACTCCGTGTCGGTGGATGCGCAGTATAGGGAGTTGAGAAATTAGTACAAGCGTTTTTTGCAAAAGAACTTTCAACCGAACAAATAACAAGCATTCTGCATAGATGCTCAACGATCTTGTCTAATATTTCGGGTTGTAGAGGATCTTTTCATGAAGAAACACCTGACTTCCGCATTAAAAGATCGCCGATTTCTTGGTAATTTCGGTTGCTGATCTTATCTCTCTTGGTTCTTTTTTCCCTTTCTACCTATATAAAGATGAAAAAAAGAGCAGAACGATGACGAACTGCTCTTTGGTCTTTGCTTTTTACTTGGGGTACTTCAGGTGAAGTCTTGGAAATTACTTCTTCTATATAGAAGAAAAGAGCAGAGCATCCTTGCCCTTCTCTTTTACGACAGATTAGCTAGGGGTATATCTAAATGTCGTGGTTGTTCGATGACACATTGAGCTCGTAAGAGTGGAGCATGCTTGCATTCCCAATGGCGTCATCTTCGAGAGGAACTTAGTTCTTCAATACTTTTACGGTGTAGCTACCATCTTTTTGTTGGTACAGGCCGTGGATGTCGGTTTCGAAACCTGGGTAATGCGCACCGATCTCACAAAGCATCTCTAGGAAGTCCAGCACTGGGCGAGACTCTTGAGTCACCATTTCACCAGGAAGTACTAGTGGCACACCTGGAGGGTAAGGAAGGATCATGTTCGCACTTACGCGACCAACCATTTCTTCCAGTTTGATTTCTTCTACGTTACCGCGAAGCTCTTCTTGCCATGCTGCGTGTGGTGTTACTTTCATTTCTGGAAGTACATCGAACGCTTTGTACATTAGCTCTGGTAGGTTGTATTTCTTAGTTAGGTCATGAATTGCTTGCGCTAGTTCTTGAACGCGCATGCCTTCATAGAAGGTTGGGTCTTCGTTGTATAGCGAAGGTAGGAAGCTCTTGATGGTTAGGTTCAAGTCGTAGCCACGTTTAAATTCAGTTAGACCGCGTAGCAATTGCATTGCTTTTGATTTGTCGATACCGATTGAGAATAGGAACAACAAGTTGTATGGACCTGTTTTCTCTACCACGATGCCGCGCTCGTCTAGGAATTTAGCCACCAGCGAAGCAGGAATACCTGATTCTTCTAGTTCGCCTTCTTTATTCATCCCAGGAGTCAGTAGCGTTACTTTAATTGGGTCAAGATACATGTGGTTGTCATCCATGTTCTTGAAGCCGTGCCATGTATCGCTAGGGTCTAGTTTCCAACATTCTGTGGTATCGATGTTTTCTGGTTGCCATACATCGAAGAACCAGCTGTCACTTTCTGCTTCTAGGCGTTTGATCTCTTTACGGAAGCGAATTGCGCGATCGATAGAGTCTTGCATCAACTTCTTACCTGTGTTGCCGCGCATCATTGCCGCTGCAGTTTCAGTAGAAGCAACAATGCCGTACTGAGGTGAAGTTGAAGTGTGCATCATGAATGCTTCGTTGAAAGACTCTTTATCAAAGTCACCTTTCACGTGAATCATTGAAGCTTGTGAGAACGCTGCCAACAGTTTGTGTGTTGATTGTGTCTCGTAGAACACTTTGCCTGGCATCGCTTCACCACTCATACCACATTTACCTTCGTAAATTGGGTTGAAGTTAGTGTAAGGCACCCAAGCACTGTCGAAGTGGATGTGTTTGCAATCTAGTGACTCTTTGATGAATTGTGTGTTGTACAACAAGCCATCGTAAGTTGAGTTAGTCACTACTGCGTAACTTGGCGCTGTTGCACCTGGTGTTTTCGCCACTTTCTCAGCAATTACATCGCGGCTGAATTCGCTTTGTGGAATACCACCAAGGATGCCGTATGCGTTACGAGTTGGGCGGAAGTAGATTGGTGTTACGTCGCTCATCATCATTAGGTGAGTCAGAGATTTGTGACAGTTACGGTCAATCAGTACTGTGCTACCCGCAGGCGCTGAGTACATACCAACGATTTTGTTCGATGTAGACGTACCGTTAGTTACGATGTAAGAACTGTCTGCATTGAAGGTACGTGCGATGTATTCTTCTGCATCTTTATGTGGACCTGAGTGGTCTAGTAGAGAACCTAGCTCAGGCATTGAGATTGATACGTCCGCTTTGAATGTGTTTGGACCGTAAAAATCGTAGAAGATGCTACCAGCAGGACTTTTCTGGAATGCAGTACCACCCATGTGACCTGGAGTACAGAAGGTGTATTTACCTTCTTCTACGTATTTGAATAGCGCTTTAGTGAATGGAGGCATGATGGCATCTTTGTATGCCTCTGTCGCTTGGTTGATTTTGATAGCGATGTCGTCAGCCATACCTAAAGCGTACTCGAAGAAGCTCACGTTTAGACGTAGGTCTGTTAGTGAAATATCGAGAGTAGACTGTTCGTTAGCAAATGCGTGAACAGGCAGTTTTTCGTTGATCTGGCTAATACGTTCACATAGCTCTAGTGAGTATTTATCCCAGTCGAACAGCACACCGCAAATGCGTGGGTTCATCTCAATCATTTTGATCAAGTCTTTATCATCTACTGGGTAAACCACTTCGTAGCCCGCTTTCTCAAGAGCAGCGTGAAGTTGACGAACTGGCTCTTCTTTAAAGAACACACCCATGTGGTTCAAGATAGCGAAAATATTCATTTGGACATCTCCAAGGCGAATGAAGGCGCTCTCTGCCATTTACAGGCAGTGAGTAAGGTGAGCGCCGAGTGAATTTGTTTTTTATTGGCTGACACCGAAGTGCCAGCGTTTGGGGATTAGTTGCTTGCTTGAGCAGGCATGTCGTCAGCGTGTAGCTTCATGTACTGAGCTAAGCCGGCTTTTTTGCTGTAGAACATCAAGATAACGAGAGACACGATGAAGGTTGCTGTTAGCGTACCGCCTTCTGCACCAGCAAGGGCAATGAAGCAGAACAGACAAGCTACACCAGAGAACAGCATTACGAAGCCGTTACGTGTTGTCATACCTTCGAAGCGAATCAAGTTAATGCTTGAGTAGAAGTAAGGCAGCATAGTTAGTAGAACTGCATCAGTCGTTAGCTGGTTGAACAGGTCTGATGCGTGTGCTGTTTTAGAGCTGAAGAACATCAGTACAACCATTAATGCTGTCATCTTGATTGACGCAAGGATTAGACCTTTCTTAGGCACACCGTTTTTGTCAGTTTCGCCGTAGATTTTAGGGAAGTTGCCATCGCTTGCTGCACGTTTACCAGCTTCGCCCACCAGCATCATCCAAGAACCTAGCGAAGTAAAACATGCTAGTGCAGTGAATGCTGATACGAATGGTGCAGTCCAGCTACCGAATAGCTCAGTGGTTGCTAGTGCAAATGGCGCACCTGATGCCGCAACTTCAGAAGCAGGGAACATGCCGCTGATCATTTGAGTTGATAGGATGTAAATCACACCTGCGATACCAGTACCCAGCATAGTTGCTAGCGGTACAGTACGTTTAGGGTTTTCTACCATACCTGTCGATACTGCAGCTGATTCCACACCAACGAATGACCATAGACAGATAAGAACCGCAGTCACAATCGCATGGCTATCAGTACCCGCAGATACGTTCCAGTTTTGGCTGTATAGCGCAGTGTCGAAGTGCGTCCAACCAAATAGAGCGGTACCAACAACTGGAATTAGGATTAGAACAAGACCAAGCGTACATAGACGGCTTACCCAGCTACCACCAAGTAGGTTGACGAAAGTGAAGATCCATACCGATGCAATCGTCGCAATACCTGCCGGGATTGGGTCATTAAGCACAGGGAAGAATACTGAAAGGTAAGAAACACCTGTAATAGCAATAGCTAGGTTACCAATCCAGTTCGCGTGGTAATAAAGCACGCCCGTTTGGAAACCAAAGACTGGGGAAACTTCGCCCGCATAAGCGATAGGACCACCTTCTTGAGGGTTTTTGGTTGCCAGACGAGCGTAAACAAACGCAAGGCTCAGTGCACCGATCAAACAGATCAGCCAGCTGAAAATTGAAACAGAGCCTACTGAAGCTAGGCTAGAAGGTAACAGTGCAATACCACTACCCATCATGTTACCGGCGACTACACCCGTACAGGCAATTAGGCCGATTTTTTTCGTATTCGATGACATAACATCTCCAAATCTATTCTACTCAAGTCAACGTGACTCAAACTGAACGGTTATTAGCGAGATGCTATGAAGTAGATACCTGCTCGACCTCGCTAAATTTCGAAGTGAAGACTACGCCCAAAAATCGGGAAAAAAATAAACTTGGCGTTATCAATAAAATGATTAGTTAATCAACATCAAGTTGAGATAAACATGATAAACACAAAAATATAAAACCATATTATTCATGAGGTTATAAGAAAAACATCAAACCTTCTACCGATAGATAAACTCTCATCAACTCGTCGGTAATCGCGATAAAAGTTATCAACCTCTATCAACTTCCCCATCCCGAAGGGTTAATTCCCTGAACTGTTGATTCCATAAATCTCTCCCTGATCGCGCTTTTTGACCCACATCAATATTCATCTCGCCTGCAAGAAAGCATCAGAATCATTCTCGCCACATAACTCAGCCAGACACTCCATACAATCAATAGAGATAGAGATAGAGATAGAGATAGAGATAGAGATAGAGATAGAGATAGAGATAGAGATAGAGAAGCAAACCGGATATGTTTTCCCGTTGCAAGCTTGCGTTGTTAGCTCCTTCGTACGTCATTGCCCCACCCTTTTCACTTTTCGACAGCGACAAAAAAGCCCCTCACCGAAATGAGGGGCTAGTATTTGAGTCCGAGAGAATTAAAGCATTCGAACGACAGAAGGGTGAACAGCGCGATACATGGCGTAATCAATCGCCTTCATGTTACTTGGGAAGACCAAGTTTTCGCACAGCAGGTACGTCTCAACCGACGTATCAATATAGAAAGCTTCACTGTAAGACTCACTGGCCAAATCCAGATCACCATCCAATTCAGCATGCTTACCACGAATCACATAAGACAGCACCGAATCTCGTAACCTCAATGCTTGCCCAAGATGCTGCTTGGCTGAAGCCATGTCACCAGCGATGGTTTCGTGTAGGGCCAAAGCTTCATAAATTCGAGGTTGAATTGGCCCAACCATCATTTTCACGTTGGTTTCCAGCGCATCGCTGAGTTGTTGCACTCGCCCTTTCTTTAGTTCGAGAGACGAATCAAGCACTTTCTGCACGTGGTAAGCAATCAGTAATTCAGCTTGAACATAAGCATTATCTGGCTCGATTTCTAAAATATTTTCCATCAAATCGATGCCTTGGCGAAACTGCTTAGCATCAGAGACATTAAGATAATGGTTAGCTTGAACAAACAATTCCAAGGCATCGGGATTCATGGGCATTCCCGCCACCAGCATCGTAGATTTTAATTTGGCATCCGGCACTTTCAGCACTTGCATCAAGTCCAACGATGCTTGTTGAAGCACGGTCTTTAAATGGCTACTGGTTAACGCGTATTGACGACTAAACAACACCTTTTCAGATGAGTTATTGCGATATTCCACCTCTAAAAAGCTGCCACCGTCATTCTCACGAACTCGTACCACAACGGATTTACCAGGCACAATGCCAGAAGTAAACGACGCCTTCTTTAGCATGACTCGGTAATCACTGACTTGAGCAATGTCAGACATCAACTTTTGGGCAAACCCGTCTGCCAAGTCATAGCTTAACCCTTCGCTCGTGAAGTTATCTTGAAACTTGAATTCGATAAGGTGAGTATCGATGGCTTGGGTAATACGCACTTCCGATTGCTTGTAGGTAAACACGCCCATCACCACGACCAAAACACTGATCCAGATGAAGTTCATCAGTCCCAAGCGCCACGGGCTGATTTTATTTTTTTTCTGAGGGGGCTTTTTCTCTTTCGACATCTCGCAGACCGCACGAGTCAGAGGGCCGGCAGGAAAAGTAACGGCAGGTGCGATAGGCAAAGTCTCTTCTTCTGGTTCTTCAACCAAAGGCGCGCTCTCTTCCTCTTCACTTTGGCGACTTGCGACAAACTCTTCATGCGTCATCGGAGTCACGTTCGCTACCAGCTTGTAGCCACGTTTCGGCACTGTAATGACGTAACTGGTATTTTCTTCCCGACCGTCACGCAGCAATTTACGCAACTCAAAAATGGACTGAGTCACCACTTGATCGGTCACAATCGCCCCAGCCCAAACGTACTGGATCAATTCCTCGCGATTGAACACCTCATTTGCATGCTCAGCTAAGAAGTGCAAAAGATTAATTAAGCGCGGCTCAACAGTAACTTCCCTATCTTGTCGATACAGCTTATTTTCATCAACGCTTAAAACCCAGTCATTGATTTGAAAATAGACTCCAACCATGTATGAAAACTCTCGTATCTACCAGACAGCTATCGCTGTAGGAATGATGGAACTTCACATTCGCACAGTCGACCAAAAGCGAGATTATAGGTGGGAAAACGGCGTGCACCTAGAAAAGCAAGCCGCCAAAAATGCAAACTTAAGTTAAGTGATGCAAAAATGAGACTACTCAAGTGCTGCAAGAATAGAACAATGACTGGCATCATCGTTTGTATGGCCACAGCACGCATCATTAATCTTCTTCAAAGCACGGCGAATTTTCGTCAGTTCATTAATCTTCTCGTCGATCAGCTCTAACTTGGCAGAAGTAATGGCTTTTACCTCTGCACAACTGTGTTCTGTCGCCTCTAACTTAATTTCTAATAGATCTTTTATCTCATCCAAGCTCAACCCTAGCTCTTTCGCTTTTAAGATGAAGCGCACCTGCTTTTGATTCTCTTCATTATAAAGTCGGTAGCCTGATTCGCTTCGCCCTGCGGGTTTTATCAACGCATTTTTCTCATAAAAACGCAGTGTATCTGAAGTCACACCACAGCGTTTTGCCAACTCACCTATCTGAAACATAACTTTCCTTATTAACTATCTCGTTACTTTTAAAGCTAAAGAACGACTTTTTTGCAATTATTTTTGAGATGCCAAACGATTGCGCGAGCTTTTTTGTAATAAATTGGTTAGAATACGCGCCATCAAATGTGGAGACTGTTTTCTAAACATGAAAACACCTGCAAAGGTCTTTACCAAAACTGGCCAATATTTTACCCCAAGAGGTAAAAACAAGTTCATTTTTGGCAAACATCTTTAACTCCGTGAATTTGAGGAAAATGGAAGCATGAATAACGCTCGTCCTATTCGCCGTGCGCTTATCAGCGTATCAGACAAAACAGGTATTGTTGAGTTTGCGCAAGCTCTTGCTGAGCGCGGTGTCGATATCCTATCTACTGGTGGTACAGCACGCCTACTTGCCGAACAAGGCATCGCAGTAACAGAAGTCTCTGACTACACAGGTTTCCCAGAAATGATGGACGGCCGCGTTAAAACGCTTCACCCGAAAGTTCACGGTGGTGTGCTGGGTCGTCGTGGTCAAGATGACGACGTGATGGCAAAACATGGCATCAACCCAATCGACATGGTCGTTGTTAACCTATACCCATTTGCAGAAACCGTTGCAAAAGATGGCTGTACGCTGGCTGACGCAGTAGAGAACATCGATATTGGCGGTCCTACCATGGTTCGCTCAGCAGCGAAGAACCACAAAGACGTAACTATCGTTGTCAACGCTTCAGACTACGACCGCGTAATTGCAGAGATGGACGCAAACGACAAGTCCCTAACTCTAGAGACGCGCTTCGACCTTGCTATTGCAGCATTCGAGCATACTGCGGCTTACGATGGCATGATCGCAAACTACTTCGGCACCATGGTTCCATCTTACGGTGAGAACAAAGAAGGCGATGAAGAGAGTAAATTCCCTCGCACCTTCAACCAACAATTCGAGAAGAAACAAGACATGCGCTACGGTGAGAACAGCCACCAAGCGGCTGCTTTCTACGTCGAAGCCAACCCACAAGAAGCGTCTGTTTCTACTGCTCGCCAAATCCAAGGTAAAGCCCTTTCTTACAACAACATCGCAGACACGGACGCCGCACTTGAATGTGTGAAAGAGTTTAATGAGCCAGCATGTGTAATCGTAAAACACGCCAACCCATGTGGCGTCGCGCTAGGTAAAGACATCCTAGAAGCATACAACCGCGCTTACCAAACAGACCCAACATCAGCGTTCGGCGGCATCATCGCATTCAACCAAGAGCTAGATGCTGAAACAGCAACCGCTATTGTTGAGCGTCAATTCGTTGAAGTAATCATTGCTCCTTCTGTTTCTGCTGAAGCGATTGAAGTCGTTGCGGCGAAGAAGAACGTACGTCTACTAGAGTGTGGCGAGTGGTCAACGAAGACAACGGGCTTTGACGTGAAACGCGTCAACGGTGGTCTACTGGTTCAAGATCGCGACCAAGGCATGGTAAGCCTAGACGACCTTAAAGTGGTTTCTAAGCGTCAACCGACAGAAGAAGAGCTGAAAGATGCGCTGTTCTGCTGGAAAGTAGCGAAATACGTGAAATCTAACGCAATCGTTTACGCGAAAGGCGACATGACTATCGGTGTGGGCGCAGGCCAAATGAGCCGCGTTTACTCAGCGAAAATTGCCGGCATCAAAGCCGCAGATGAAGGCTTAGAAGTTGCCGGTAGCGTAATGGCATCTGACGCTTTCTTCCCATTCCGCGACGGTATCGATGCCGCAGCAGAAGCGGGCATTAAGTGCGTGATTCAGCCAGGTGGCTCTATGCGTGATGACGAAGTTATCGCAGCAGCAGATGAGCACGGCATGGCGATGATCTTCACGGGTATGCGTCACTTCCGCCACTAATTTCCTCATCGTATTTGGCACTGTGGCGTCGTTAACTGCTTTTGCCCACCCCAGTTACGTAGCTGGCTATGTTTCCAGGATGGGCTCAATTGTTGCCTAGCCACATCATCAACTACTTTGAGTAAACAGTATTTATAAGATTAAGGATTTTCATATGCGAGTTTTAATCATTGGTTCAGGCGGTCGTGAACATGCGCTAGGCTGGAAAGCAGCGCAAAACCCAAATGTTGAGACTATTTTCATTGCTCCAGGTAACGCAGGTACGGCACTAGAGCCAAAACTAGAGAACGTAAACATCGATGTAGAAGACATCGCTGGCCTTGTTGCTTTCGCTAAAGAGAAAGCAATTGAACTGACTATCGTTGGCCCAGAAGCACCATTGGTTATTGGTGTGGTTGATGCGTTCCGCGAAGCGGGCTTACCAATCTTTGGCCCTACCCAAGCCGCAGCGCAGCTTGAAGGATCTAAAGCGTTTACTAAAGACTTCCTTGCTCGTCACCAAATCCCAACCGGTGCTTACGCAAACTTCACAGAAATTGAACCAGCGCTTGCTTACGTGCGTGAGCAAGGTGCACCAATCGTGGTGAAAGCAGACGGTCTTGCTGCTGGTAAAGGCGTAATCGTTGCGATGACGCTAGAAGAAGCCGAGGACGCAATCAAAGACATGCTAGCGGGCAACGCATTTGGCGATGCAGGCAGCCGCGTAGTTATCGAAGAGTTCTTAGATGGTGAAGAAGCAAGCTTCATCGTAATGGTCGATGGTGAGAACATTCTGCCAATGGCCACCAGCCAAGACCACAAACGTGTCGGTGATAAAGACACGGGCCCGAACACCGGGGGCATGGGCGCTTACTCTCCAGCTCCTGTGGTCACACCCGAAATTCACAATCGCATCATGGAAGAAGTCATTTACCCAACGGTACGTGGCATGGCATCTGAAGGGAACCCATACACAGGTTTCCTATACGCGGGTTTGATGATCGACAAAGATGGCACTCCGAAAGTGATCGAGTACAACTGCCGCTTCGGTGATCCAGAGACACAACCAATCATGATGCGTATGGAATCGGATCTTGTAGATCTATGCTTAGCAGCAATCGACGAGAAGCTTGATCAAGTGGAATCTAAATGGGATCCACGCGCATCTATTGGTATCGTGCTAGCAGCCGGTGGCTACCCAGCAGCGTACAACAAAGGTGACGTGATCTCTGGCTTGCCTCAAGTTGAAATTGAAGGCGAGAAAGTCTTCCACGCGGGTACAGACAATCAAGATGGCGACATTGTGACAAATGGTGGTCGCGTATTGTGTGCAACTGCATTGGGCAACAGCGTATCTGAAGCACAACAACGCGCATACGAGCTAGCAAAACAGATCAGTTGGGATGGCATGTTCCATCGTAATGACATCGGCTACCGTGCTATCGCTCGCGAGCAAGAAAAATAATAACAACTTCAGTTGGCTAAAAAGACAAAAGGCGCATTCAGCGCCTTTTTTATTGATCTTTCGCATCCAGCGTAAAAACGTAGAAGCTTTACTCAGAGATAAACTTTGGTCGTGATACACAATCAAAGTCGTCATCATTGAGCATCAAGAGGCTGTCTACCACCACTTCATTACGAGATTCTTTACCAACAAAGGCAATGTAGCTATCGACCGATGATAAACGGTCGACGACAAATTTCGGCAGGGTTTGGTTGAACTCTAGCGTCGAGAACTCTTTCCCTTTGCAGGTTTCAAATGCTTGACCATTCCAATGGCCTTGTACGAGGTTCTGCCCGTTGCGAGACTGCTCTTTGATGGCAACAACGACATCATTAGCTTCGGCTTTGTATCGATCAAGTTGCTCGCGCTGCAGCGGCAAGACTTTGCGATTTACGCGATATTGCTGATAAATCGCTTCACCATCTTTATTAAAGCGGATGTGGATTTGAAAAGGCACCAGTCTTTGCTTGGCATCGATTTGCTCACCTTTTCGAATCAACTCACGCAACTCGCCTTCATCCCAACGGTAATCACTTTTATACCAGCCATGATCACCCATCGTGACGTAATCTGCCGCGGTACTGACTCGAGTTAATCGCTCAGTCATCCAATACAAACTACTGGTGTCACCTGCGGTTTTTCCGCCAGAAAAGTGGGTAAATTGTTCTAGATTAGGCGTTTCAACAGAAGAACAGCCAATAAGAGAAAGGCTAGATAGGAGGAGTGAAGTGAGTAGATGTTTTTTCATGAAATTGCACCGAGGCAGGATACCTCGGTGCATTCTAACTTAGTTTACTGATTCTTTCAGCGCTTTACCTGCTACGAATGCAGGTACGTTAGCTGCTGCGATTTGAATCTCGTCACCAGTCTTAGGGTTGCGACCAGTACGTGCAGCGCGGTGGTTTACTTTGAATGTACCAAAACCAATTAGTTGAACTTGGTCACCCTCTTTAAGTGCACCAGTTACACCTTCAAGAGTCGCTTCAAGAGCAGCTTTAGCTTGTGCTTTTGATAGGTCTGCTTTCTCTGCGATAAAGTCGATTAATTGGGTCTTGTTCATTAGGTTTCCCTTCTCATATGTTATCGAATTCGTCTCACTCTAAAGCATAAATGCCCCATCTGGCAAAGGTTTGTAAGCGATCTTTCGATTTTCTGACGTACTTTTAGCCATAATATGAGTAATAACTCACAATTTGTTACCACATGCGGTCTGAAAGCCCTTGCTTTCCTACGTATTTGGACCAATTAATAAGGCACTTTTGCGGTTATAATCACTGCAAATAACAACTATCAGACTACTTTCAAGGGCAACTATGCTGCTGTTATCCATTTATATCTCTATTGCTATCGGCATTTCGTTTATCTGTTCGGTACTGGAGGCGGTACTACTGAGTATCAGTCCGAGCTACATTGCGCAGCTCAATCAACAGGGGCATCCTGCTGCTGAGCAGCTATCTAAACTCAAGTCCGACATCGACCGCCCATTAGCGTCGATTCTGACTCTAAACACTATTGCTCACACTATCGGTGCAGCAACAGCAGGTGCACAGGCGGCCGTCGTATTCGGCAGCGAAGCACTTGGCATCTTCTCAGCTGTGCTGACACTGGCGATCTTGGTTCTCTCTGAAATCGTACCGAAGACCATCGGTGCAACGTACTGGCGTCAGCTTGCACCAGCAGCGGCGGTATCGCTACGTTGGATGGTATGGGCACTAACGCCATTTGTATGGTTTTCAGAGCAAATCACCAAGCGTTTGGCTCGTAACCACGAAGCACCAAAAATGCGTGATGAACTTTCTGCGATGGCAATTTTGGCACGCGAAAGTGGTGAATTTGCAGAAGGCGAATCTAAAATCTTAAGCAACCTGCTAGGGATTCAAGATGTGCCTGTCACACAAGTCATGACACCTCGCCCTGTTGTCTTCCGCGTTGACGCAACGATGACCATTAATGAGTTTCTGGACAAACACAAAGACACACCGTTCTCACGTCCGCTGGTATACAGCGAGCAGAAAGACAACATCATCGGCTTTGTGCATCGTCTAGAACTGTTTAAGATGCAGCAATCAGGCAGTGGTCAGAAACAACTCGGTGCGGTCATGCGTCCAATCCAAGTGGTTCTGAACAATACAGCGCTACCAAAAGTATTCGATCAAATGATGACGCACCGCCTACAACTGGCACTTGTGGTCGACGAATACGGCACCGTTCTTGGCCTTGTCACACTTGAAGACATCTTTGAGCACTTAGTTGGTGAAGAAATCATCGACGAAGCCGACAAGAGCACCGACATGCAAGAACTGGCCTACCAACGCTGGGAAAGCTGGAAAGAAATGCACGGTGTAATCGAAAGCCGCGATGACGACGAAGAAGAGTTAGAAAAACAAAACGTTGAGCCAGAAACACAAGAGCCAACAAAACCAGACTCAAAAGAATCGTAACCACGTTTCCAACAAAAAAGGCATCCCACGGGATGCCTTTTTCATATTCGCTTTCGCATTACAGTGCGATGCCGATGTTGCTCACGGCTTCTTCGCGTAGTTCTTCACGCAAGTCTTTGATCAAGTTGATATCACGTTCCGTTGCTTCACGCAGCGGACGGAAGATTGCCCACTGGACATCCCACTCTTCGCATACGGCTTCATTTTCTTTTTGATTGTCGTTTGTGATTGGCTCACTGCCCTGTGCTTGCTCTAAATCAGCAACGGTTTGTACCGACTGTTGGCTCACTTTAAGCATTGAATCGAAAAGGTAGTCGCGATCCAACAGACCATGCAATAGAGTAGACAATGCCTGACACGCATCCATCGCTGGGTATACACCGTAAAAATCATACTCGTCGGCACTTGGGAACAATTCTTCGAGCTTCTCTAGTTGACGCTCGAAATTCACTTTCGCGTTCTTAACGGTCAGAATTTCCCATACACTATCAAGAATCGCTCGGTAAGCACGCGGTTCAGCAAATTCTGTGTTCTCACAAAACATCGCATAGTTTGGATACATGCGTTCACACAGACACGCCATAAAGGTAATTTGTTGCCAAGGTTCTAGTTTTTCTAAACGAACCTGAAGAGGATTCTTAAGCATAGTCACTCAATCATTGAAGAAAAAAACAGCGAAAGTGTACTTGATTCATCACAGGGAAAAAAGTTAATGCCGCATCCAAATCAGATTTTCCTGCTCTCAGAGCATCATGACACCTACGAAACGTTATTGGCGGAGAAAAATCTACCCGACCTGAACATTACGGACAAGCCGCAAGAGGCACACATTGTTCTTGCCGATCCTCCTTTACTCTCACAAAGATTAGACGAATTTTCACAACTTGAGTGGGTACAATCTACCTATGCGGGCGTAAATGCGCTCATTACCCCAGAATTTCGCCAAGACTATACGCTAACGAATGTGCGTGGCGTGTTTGGTCCGCTAATCGCAGAGTACGTCCTCGGATATTGCATCAGCCACTATCGTCATTTTATGCACTACCACCAGCAACAACAAAACAAGCAGTGGCAACCGCATCTCTACACATCACTGCAAAGCAAAACCATGGTGATTCTCGGTACGGGTAGCATTGGGAAATGCCTAGCACAAACGGCCCAGGCGATGGGGATTAACACGATTGGTATTAATCGCACAGGAATTCCAACAGCCAATGATGAATTTGCACAAACCTTCCACATCAATGAACTAGCAAATGCTTTAAGAAAGGCAGATATTGTCGTTAATACGTTGCCGAGCACACCTAATACTCGTGCCTTGCTCAACCGTGAAACACTTCAACATCTCAACCAAGCTTTATTATTCAATGTAGGTAGAGGAGATGTGTTGGATGAAGCCAGCTTGTTGCTCGCCATAAAGAATCGTTGGGTAGGACACGCTTTCTTGGACGTGTTTGAGCAAGAACCACTGCCACCAGCGCATCCGTTTTGGAAGTTACCGCAAGTGACCATCACGCCACACATTGCCGCATTGAGCTTTCCTGAACAGGTGGTCGACATTTTTGCCGACAATTACCGACTTTGGCGCGATGGTTTCTCATTAAACAATCAAGTGGATTTCGAGAAAGGGTATTAAAGATTGATGTCTCTAGAGAATCTACTCCAACAAGTGCGCGCGTGCCAAATCTGCGCTGAGAGTTTACCTCTCGGAGCCAACCCTGTGGTTCAAGCCGGTAAAAACGCACGCATTCTGATTATTGGCCAAGCGCCAGGAACAAAAGTCCACAGCACTTCGATACCTTGGAATGATCCAAGTGGTGACCGACTGCGCCAATGGCTTGATATCGACAAAGACGTGTTCTACGACCCGAATAAAATTGCCATTGTACCGATGGGATTCTGCTATCCGGGTAAAGGTAACTCGGGAGATCTGCCACCGAGAAAAGAGTGCGCTCCTACATGGCACAAAAAGATTCTCGAACAGCTCCCCAATATAGAGTTGACTCTGCTTATTGGTCAGTACTCTCAGCAGTACTACCTCACCAACAAACCCAAGACTCTCACGCAAACCGTTCAGCAATGGCAAGATTGGGAACCTGAGTTTATTCCTCTACCTCACCCTTCCCCACGCAATACGCTGTGGTTAAAGAAGAATCCATGGTTTGAGTCGGAAGTCGTTCCCTATATCCAACAGCGCGTTCACTCGATGCTTTGAGTTACCTATGATCTAATTGCTAGTTAATCTGAACAAGAAAATTGAAACACAAACAACATAAACTTAAGCCATTGTTTACAATTGACTTTAATTTTTATTGTACAGCTTATACAGTAATTAGATCATGGCAGGCCAAATGCTTACTAAGCTGTACAATTCAAATTTCAGGTAAAAAAATACCGGCACTGATGGCCGGTATTAGATTTCAATAAATCGAGATTATTTGTGGTAAGGCTTAGATAGCTCATGTACCGCTTCAACAAACACACCCGCGTTTTCTGGCGGCACATCTAGGTGGATGCCATGACCTAGGTTGAATACGTGACCTGTACCAGCATCACCAAAACCTTCTAGAATACCCGCTACTTCTTCACGGATGCGCTCAGGTGAAGCGTAAAGCATAGATGGGTCCATGTTGCCTTGCAGTGCCACTTTGTCACCGATACGTGCTTTCGCATCAGCGATGTTGATGGTCCAGTCTAGACCAACCGCATCACAACCCGTTGCTGCGATTTGCTCTAGCCACATACCGCCATTCTTAGTAAATAGCGTAACAGGTACGCGACGACCGTCATTTTCGCGAATCAGGCCATCCACAATCTTGTGCATGTATTGCAATGAGAACAGGTTGTAATCACGAGGAGTCAGAACGCCACCCCATGTATCAAATACCATAACTGACTGCGCGCCGGCTTTGATTTGTGCATTTAGGTATTCAATCACGCTATCTGCTAGCTTATCCAGTAGAAGATGCAGAGTTTGAGGTTCTGCGTACATCATCTTCTTGATCTTCGTGAAGGCCTTAGAGCTACCACCTTCAACCATGTAAGTCGCAAGCGTCCATGGGCTACCAGAGAAACCAATTAGAGGTACATCACCATTCAAATCTTTGCGGATTTGACGCACGGCATTCATTACGTACTGCAGTTCACCTTCTGGATCTGGCAGACCGATTTTCTCTACGTCGGCTTTGCAAGTAATTGGGTTATCGAAGACCGGACCTTCACCAGCAGCAAAACGCAGACCCAGACCCATTGCATCTGGGATAGTTAGGATGTCAGAGAACAAGATCGCTGCATCAAGAGGAAAACGGCGTAGTGGTTGAAGAGTTACTTCAGACGCCAGCTCCGCATTCTTACACAAAGACATGAAATCGCCCGCTTGAGCACGCGTAGCTTTGTATTCTGGTAAGTAACGACCTGCCTGACGCATCATCCATACTGGCGTGTAATCTACCGGCTCTTTAAGAAGCGCACGCAGATAACGATCATTTTTTAATTCAGTCATTCCGTAGTTCCAATTGTTAGGCTTTCTTTGAAAGGGGGTATTCTATCACTGATTTAAGGCCAATAGCTGTGTGCTTTGCAACCTGGATCAAGTTATTAACTTTTAAATCAATGCTTAATTTGCACACAATCCACATCAGTGTTAAAAATTTGTTCGCTAGCGAAAACTACAATTATAAACTGAGTACTCGGTACTCAGCATCTCATAACGACATCTTACTTACCCCCTCCCTCTCGGAGGGTTTTTTTTGCCTAAATTTCAATAAATTAAAAAGCCACCTTACGGTGGCTTTAAGAACGAGCAGTTATGACTGGCAAACTTTTTTCATTAACCCTTTTACATGTCCTTTAGACAAATATGTCGGGCAAAGAGCTTCTCTTACGGTTTGCGACTCAATAATGTAATTTTCAAAGTTTGTTAGTGCGGTGTTAGCACACCTTTGTGTAGCAACCTCTTTCGCCAAAGCGAAGTTGGTATTATTTGGTCTATCCAAGGTGTAGAGCAACGCATTTGCGACGTTTTCATCCGCACAGTAGTTCTCAGCTTGCTGCACTGCTGCTGCAAAAAAAGGAACCGACAGTGACTTCGAGACATTCTGGAAAACTTTGGTTCCTTCTTCGTAACTCACCTCAGCGCTTGGTGCCAAGGTATTAAGAAGCTGACCATAATTTTCCACGCATCCCTCTATCGCATATTGAATACATGGTTGTGCTGCAGGCACCAGCTCTTTCGAGAACTGCTGAGTAAAACTCTTAGATTGAGAGAGAAATGGGTAAGATAGGATTAACTGCTGACCCAGACCAATCGCATCATCTTTTGCTCCAGATGCAACATAGTGTTCAAACGCTCCCAACGCCGCATTTTGAACTAGGCTTTCCCACTCGCTATTACGTTGAGATGGACGAATATCTTCCGCATGCGCTAATAGCTCGTTCCAATTTTTAGAGCTGTTCAATGCCTTTAAGTCGTCCATGGTGTAACGAGCTTCTTCACCGACCACGGCAAAGCTGACGGACACCATGAATAACGACAATAACGTTTTCTTCATCGTTTTAGTTCCATGCCTGCTTAAGGTACTTCAACGTTGAAGAGTCGTAAGCCGCATTTGGATTCAGGGCAACTTTGAGTACGCTACCACCTTCATCTAACGCGAAGCCTGCTTTTTTCGCATTCACTGAATCTTGACCTACGAATTGGATTTTTTGAACTTTTTGAAACTCTTCTTTATACAAAGCTGCGTGCTCAGTTGTCGTGCATAACTTCACCATATCATCATAGATGTAGTTAATAAGGCCACCTAACCAACCTGTGGTTTTTACTTTATCAAGTCGAGCTTCAGAAAAATCATAATTATCCCACTGAGCCCAATCGATATTGGTTTCTAGTACTTCATTACCACAAGCCTGCTGCACCTTGGTTACATTTTCTGTCATGGTGTTTTCTGTCAACATGCGCTTCGCTTTTACTTCGATACTTGCATTTGCCGACATGCTTACCATTGTGCACGATACTAATCCTAGCCATAACGCTGATTTCAACTTCATTCGGTATACTCCATTATTTATAAACCCATCAATACAGAACGTCATACCAAGCTAGTCTAGCAACAGTGATGTCTCAAAAATGATTAATTTTTAACCTTTACATCCTTTACGATCAGCATCTCAGTCTGAAAGAATATCACTAACGGTCTGCTCAATTAGCGCCCTTGCAATAGTGCCTGTTGGTGCCACTGGTGGCATTTCTTTCACACCGAACCATTGTGCATCGGATAACTCCGTATAATCCGGATTGAGCTCACCAGAATCATAATCGGCGAGGAACGCCATCATCATACTGGATGGAAAGGCCCAAGGCTGACTGCCAAAGTAACGAATGTTTTTCACGTGAATGCCCGTCTCTTCATGCACTTCGCGCGCGACACAGTCTTCTAAAGTTTCTCCCGCCTCTAAAAAGCCCGCAATCACGGTGTACATGCCATTTCGATGCCTTGGGTGTTGCGCTAGTAAAATCTGATTTTCTTTACGCACAGCAACGATGATGCATGGGAAAATGCGCGGGTAGTGCAAAGTACGACACTCTCCGCATTGCATGGCAAATTGATTATTATTAAGAAAGTTGCGCCCACCACATTGCGGACAAAAGCGTAAGCTTTGGGTCATGTGCCCATATTGGATAGCCTTGCTCAACAGCATAAATAGCGGTTCAGGGAAATGTAAACAGTCGCGCAATGAAACGAGTGGGAGATCTTGCTCCAAATCTGCAAAATTAATCCACATCACTGGCGAACCAAGATAGTCACCAATTTGCCTCGCATTCTCTTCTGGCAGTGAGAACTGCTCCGCACTACCAAAAGGCACAGCACCATCCACCAGCCAAATTTCACTTCCTGCAACAACACACCAATGTGCATTTGCCACACGGTTAACATCACCTTTTCTTAACATTACACCATCCCTTTGCTTGAAGTTCGTTCATTTTACTGGCAATCTAATTTCATACTAGAGTTTGTTCTTAACGATATTTGCAACTATAAATTCTAGTAAGGACAAGAGTTTGTAATAACTTTACTAACTTTGCTTTGCAAAGGATACGTTCGCCAGACGGCGATCAGATCATGAGGGCATGGTCATGCTAAAAAAATTCAAACAAACACAAGACCAGTGGGGTGGCTCAAGTGATGTCATTGATCACTGGTTAGAGACGAGACAATCCTTAATTGTCGAATATTGTAAGCTTGCAGCACTGCAACCTTGTTCGAAATCCAACGTTCTAGAACTTCCTTCTCCCTCCGAGCTACAAAACTTCTGCCAACACCTAGTCGATTATATTTCCGAAGGCCACTTCAAAATCTACGATATGGTGATGGATAAGTGGAAAGCCACTGGCTTTGTCGCAACAAACGAAATCAACCAAACTTACGGCAAAATCGTGCTAACCACGGAACCGTTGTTAAACTTCACCGATAAGTATTCAGACGTGACAGAAGATGATGAGTTAGAGGATTTCGACTCTGATATGTCTTTGATCGGAGAGATCATTGAAACGCGCTTTGAAGTAGAAGACCATTTGATCCAGCTTATCGCGGATAGCCTTGCGATGCCTCCTGGTGCATAAATGATAATAGAAAGGAGTGAAAGGGTTGATGACTATATATCAGCCCTTTTTTGTACCTCACAACCGAGTGAAGTGAATAGATACAAAAAAGGCACCCGAAGGTGCCTTTTCTTTTAAGCTCTTAACGATTACTCGTCAGAAGAGAAGCCAGCGTTTAGAAGTGCTGCTAGGTTATCTGTTGCTTGTTCAGCAGATGGACCTTCTTGCGCTTCAGCACGTTTAGCTTGACGCTCTTGGTGGTATGCGAAACCAGTACCAGCTGGGATCAGACGACCAACAATTACGTTCTCTTTCAGACCACGTAGGTCATCACGCTTACCAGAAACCGCAGCTTCTGTTAGTACGCGAGTTGTCTCCTGGAACGATGCCGCAGAGATGAACGACTCAGTTGCTAGAGACGCTTTAGTGATACCTAGAAGTTCACGTTCAAAACGTGCAGGCTCTTTGCCTTCAGCTTCTAGATTACGGTTAGCAATCTTAACTTGTGAGTATTCAACTTGCTCGCCAGGTAGGAACTCAGAGTCACCAGCGTGAGTAATTGTACACTTACGTAGCATTTGACGAACGATAGTCTCGATGTGCTTATCGTTAATCTTAACGCCTTGTAGACGGTAAACTTCTTGTACTTCGTTAGCGATGTACTGAGTTACTGCGTGTACGCCACGTAGACGTAGAATGTCATGTGGAGACTCTGGACCATCAGCGATTACATCACCACGTTCAACGCGCTCACCTTCGAACACGTTAAGCTGACGATGCTTAGGAATCATCTCTTCGTAAACTTCACCGCTATCACGTGTGATAACTAGACGACGCTTACCTTTGGTCTCTTTACCGAAGCTAACTGTACCTGTGTGTTCAGCAAGAATCGCAGGCTCTTTAGGCTTACGAGCTTCGAACAAGTCAGCAACGCGTGGAAGACCACCGGTGATATCTTTGTTACCGCCAGATTTCTGAGGAATACGTGCTAGCGTATCACCCACACCTACTTCTGCGCCGTCTTCAATGTTCACGATCGCTTTACCAGGTAGGAAGTAGTGAGCTGGCATTTCAGTACCAGGGATCATTACGTCGTTACCTTGCTCGTCAACAAGTTTGATAGCTGGACGCATATCTTTACCTGCTGCTGGACGAGCTGCTGCGTCCGTTACTTCGCTTGAAGATAGACCAGTTAGGTCATCTGTTTGACGAGAAACTGTTACGCCATCAATCATATCTACGAACTGGATACGACCAGCTACTTCAGTGATGATTGGCAGTGTGTGCGCTTCCCAGTTCGCTACTGTTTCACCAGCTTCAACTGCGTCGTTGTCGCCCTTGCTTAGTAGCGAGCCGTATGGCAGTTTGTGTTTCTCTTTCGTACGGCCGAACTCATCGATGATGGTTAGTTCAGATGCACGAGAAGTGATAACTAGCTTGCCATCTTTGTTTGTTACGAACTTAGCGTTGTGAAGCTTAACAGAACCGTTGTTCTTCGCTTGGATGCTGTTCTCTGCTGCTGCTGTCGATGCCGCACCACCGATGTGGAACGTACGCATCGTAAGCTGTGTACCCGGTTCACCGATAGACTGAGCAGCGATAACACCTACTGCCTCACCTTGGTTTACTAGGTGACCACGTGCTAGGTCACGACCGTAACACTGTGCACAACAACCGAAGTCAGAATCACACGTTACTACAGAGCGCACTTTCATGCTGTCTACTGAGTTCTCTTCCATGATTTGACACCACTTCTCATCGATCAGGGTGTTACGTGGAATAAGAACATCTTCAGTACCAGGTTTTAGAACGTCTTCAGCAACTACACGACCTAGAGCTAGCTCAGACAGTGCAACTTTAACATCACCACCCTCGATGTGAGGCATCATGTCAACACCCTCGTGAGTGCCACAGTCATGTTCAGTTACAACAACGTCTTGAGCAACGTCTACTAGACGACGAGTTAGGTAACCCGAGTTCGCTGTTTTCAGTGCCGTATCCGCAAGACCCTTACGAGCACCGTGCGTTGAGATAAAGTACTGAAGTACGTTTAGACCTTCTTTAAAGTTCGCTGTGATCGGCGTTTCGATGATTGAACCATCTGGACGCGCCATCAGACCACGCATACCGGCAAGCTGACGAATCTGTGCTGCAGAACCACGAGCGCCCGAGTCCGCCATCATGTAGATGCTGTTGAATGACTCTTGCTGTTCCTCTTCACCTTCACGGTTAACTACCGTTTCAGATGAAAGGTTTTCCATCATTGCTTTCGCAACGCGGTCGTTGGTCGATGCCCAGATATCGATCACTTTGTTGTAGCGTTCGCCTGCAGTAACAAGACCTGATTGGTACTGTTCCTGGATTTCACGTACTTCTTCTTCCGCTTCTGCGATTTCAGTGTACTTAGCTGGCGGTACAACCATATCGTCGATACCAACAGATACACCAGAAAGTGCCGCGTAAGCGAAACCTGTGTACATGATTTGGTCAGCGAAGATTACAGTGTCTTTCAGACCTAGCTTACGGTACGCCTCGTTTAGTAGGTTAGAGATTTGCTTCTTACCTAGTTTTTGGTTAACGATGCTGTACGGTAGACCAGCTGGCACGATTTGCCATAGCATTGCACGACCAACAGTGGTATCTACCATCTTGGTCTCAGTTGTGCTGTTGCCGTCTTCGTCTACAACTGTCTCTGTAATACGTACTTTAACGCGCGCGTGAAGCTCAGCTTGTTTAGTGCGGTATGCTTTCTCAGCCTCTGCTGGGCCAGAAAGGTACATGCCTTCACCTTTCACGTTGATCTTTTCACGAGTCATGTAGTAAAGACCCAATACAACGTCCTGAGAAGGTACGATGATCGGATCACCTGACGCTGGCGACAGAATGTTGTTTGTCGACATCATCAGAGTACGAGCTTCAAGCTGTGCCTCTAGAGTTAGAGGTACGTGAACCGCCATTTGGTCACCATCGAAGTCCGCGTTGTACGCCGCACAAACAAGTGGGTGTAGCTGGATCGCTTTACCTTCGATTAGTACTGGTTCGAACGCCTGGATACCTAGACGGTGAAGTGTAGGTGCACGGTTCAATAGTACTGGGTGTTCGCGGATTACTTCGTCTAGGATATCCCAAACAACCGCTTCTTCACGCTCTACCATTTTCTTCGCAGCTTTGATTGTAGTCGCAAGACCACGAGTCTCTAGCTTGCTGTAGATAAATGGTTTGAATAGCTCAAGTGCCATCTTCTTAGGAAGACCACACTGGTGCAGACGAAGGTATGGACCTACTGTGATTACAGAACGGCCAGAGTAGTCTACACGTTTACCTAGAAGGTTCTGACGGAAACGACCTTGTTTACCCTTGATCATATCAGCAAGAGATTTCAGAGGACGCTTGTTAGAACCTGTGATCGCACGACCACGACGACCGTTATCTAGTAGCGCATCAACAGACTCTTGCAGCATACGTTTTTCGTTACGTACGATGATGTCCGGAGCCGCTAGCTCTAGAAGACGCTTCAAACGGTTGTTACGGTTGATCACACGACGGTATAGGTCGTTCAGATCAGAAGTCGCAAAGCGACCGCCATCTAGTGGTACTAGAGGACGTAGATCTGGCGGAAGTACTGGAAGTACAGTCAGGATCATCCACTCTGGGTTGTTACCCGATGCGATGAACGCTTCTACCAGTTTAAGACGCTTAGTGACTTTCTTACGCTTAGTTTCTGAGTTTGTAGTCTCAAGCTCTTCGCGCATTTGTTCCGCTTCAGCGTGCATATCCATAGAACCTAGTAGGTCCTTGATAGCTTCTGCACCCATCTTAGCTGTGAACTCGTCACCCCACTCTTCTAGACGGTCTAGATACTCTTCTTCAGTTAGCATCTGACCTTTTTCTAGATCAGTCATACCCGGTTCAGTTACTACGTACATTTCGAAGTAAAGAACACGTTCGATATCACGTAGAGGGATATCCATTAGTAGACCGATACGAGACGGTAGCGATTTTAGGAACCAGATGTGAGCTACTGGTGAAGCAAGCTCGATGTGGCCCATACGGTCACGACGAACTTTAGTTTGTGTAACTTCTACACCACACTTCTCACAGATAACACCACGGTGCTTCAGGCGCTTGTATTTGCCACAAAGACATTCGTAGTCTTTAACTGGGCCAAAGATACGCGCACAGAACAAACCATCGCGTTCAGGTTTGAACGTACGATAGTTGATCGTTTCAGGTTTTTTAACTTCACCGAAAGACCATGAACGGATCATGTCTGGTGAAGATAGACCGATTTTGATTGCATCAAATTCTTCGGTCTTATGCTGTGCTTTTAGAAAGTTTAATAAGTCTTTCACAATCAGCTCCTGTAAGGAGTTAAAAGGAGCTCACCCGCAAAAGTGAGCACCTTTCTACCGATAATCCCGTGGGGATTACTCTTCGTCTTCTAGCTCGATGTTGATACCTAGCGAGCGGATCTCTTTCAACAATACGTTGAACGATTCTGGCATGCCAGGTTCCATGCTGTGGTTACCGTCTACGATGTTTTTGTACATCTTAGTACGGCCGTTAACGTCATCTGACTTAACGGTTAGCATTTCTTGTAGAGTGTAAGCCGCACCGTATGCTTCTAGTGCCCATACTTCCATCTCACCGAAACGCTGACCACCGAACTGAGCTTTACCACCTAGTGGTTGCTGAGTTACTAGGCTGTACGAACCAGTTGAACGTGCGTGCATCTTGTCATCAACAAGGTGGTTCAGTTTCAGCATGTACATGTAACCAACAGTTACAGGACGCTCAAACGCATCACCTGTGCGACCATCAAACAGCGTTAGCTGACCAGATGTTGGCAGGTCTGCTAGCTCAAGAAGTGCTTTGATTGATGCTTCTGGAGCACCATCAAATACAGGTGTCGCGATTGGTAGACCGCCACGCAAGTTCTTGATCAGAGTACGTACTTCATCATCAGATAGAGAAGCAATGTCTACTTTCTGGCGAGTGTCGCCTAGATCGTAAACTTTTTGTAGGAACTCGCGGAATTTCGCTAGTTCTTGCTGCTCTTTAACCATCTGGTTGATCTTGTCACCGATACCTTTCGCTGCCAGACCTAAGTGAACTTCCAGGATCTGACCGATGTTCATACGCGAAGGTACACCCAGTGGGTTAAGTACGATGTCTACAGGCTGACCTTTCTCATCGTATGGCATGTCTTCAACAGGGTTGATCTTAGAGATTACACCCTTGTTACCGTGACGACCCGCCATCTTATCACCAGGCTGAATGCGACGTTTAACCGCTAGGTAAACCTTAACGATCTTCAGTACGCCAGGTGCTAGATCATCACCTTGAGTGATCTTGCGACGCTTAGTTTCGAACTTCTTATCGAAGTCAGCTTTTAGCTCGTCCCACTGCTCAGCAAGTTGCTCAAGCTGAGTTTGTAGTGAGTCATCTTCTAGCGTTAGTTCTAGCCACTTCTTACGATCAGTCGCGTCTAGTTTCGCTTCAGAGTAACCGCCTTCAATCAATACAGCTTTAACACGGTTTAGAAGGCCACCCTCAAGAATCTGGAATTCTTCAGTTAGGTCTTTCTTCGCTTCTTTAAGCTGCATCTGTTCGATTTCAAGCGCACGCTTGTCTTTCTCTACGCCATCGCGAGTGAAGACTTGAACGTCGATGATCGTACCTGATACAGAGTTAGGTACACGTAGTGAAGTATCTTTAACGTCAGATGCTTTTTCACCGAAGATTGCACGTAGTAGCTTCTCTTCAGGCGTTAGCTGAGTTTCACCTTTAGGTGTTACTTTACCAACTAGGATGTCGCCACCCTTAACTTCAGCACCGATGTAAACGATACCTGACTCGTCTAGTTTAGACAGAGCAGATTCACCTACGTTTGGAATATCCGCTGTGATCTCTTCAGAGCCCAGCTTAGTGTCACGCGCCACACAAGTCAGTTCTTGAATGTGGATTGTCGTGAAGCGGTCTTCTTGAACTACGCGCTCAGATACTAAGATCGAGTCTTCGAAGTTGTAACCGTTCCAAGGCATGAACGCGATACGCATGTTTTGGCCAAGCGCTAGCTCACCAAGGTCTGTTGAAGGACCATCAGCAAGTACGTCGCCACGTGCGACAGGTTCACCTGGCATTACACATGGGCGCTGGTTAATACATGTGTTCTGGTTAGAACGTGTGTATTTAGTCAGGTTGTAGATGTCGATACCAGCTTCACCTGGTACTAGCTCTTCTTCGTTCACTTTAACAACGATACGAGAAGCATCTACTGACTGGATTACACCACCACGTTTCGCAACAGCAGTTACACCTGAGTCAACGGCTACGTTACGTTCGATACCAGTACCAACAAGCGGTTTGTCAGCTTTCAGTGTTGGAACTGCCTGACGTTGCATGTTCGCACCCATCAATGCACGGTTCGCATCATCGTGTTCTAGGAATGGGATAAGCGATGCAGCGATAGATACAACCTGGTTTGTCGCAACGTCCATGTACTGAGCGTGCTCACGAGGGTGTAGACCAGATTCACCTTTCTGACGAGCTGTGATCAGCTCATCTGCAAAAGTACCATCTTCGTTTAGCTTAGCGTTCGCCTGAGCGATAACGAATTGGCCTTCTTCGATTGCAGATAGGTAATCTACTTCGTCTGTTACAACACCATCTACAACGCGACGGTATGGCGTCTCAAGGAAACCGTACTCGTTACAACGCGCAAACGCAGATAGAGAGTTGATCAGACCGATGTTTGGACCTTCAGGCGTTTCGATAGGACATAGACGGCCGTAGTGAGTTACGTGTACGTCTCGAACTTCGAAGCCAGCACGTTCACGAGTTAGACCGCCAGGACCCAATGCAGAAATACGACGCTTGTGCGTTACTTCTGATAACGGGTTGTTTTGGTCCATGAACTGTGAAAGCTGTGAAGAGCCAAAGAATTCTTTAACTGCCGCAGAAATTGGTTTCGCGTTGATCAAGTCTTGAGGCATAACAGCGTCAAGGTCGCCTAGGCTTAGACGTTCTTTAACCGCACGCTCAACACGAACTAGACCCACACGGAACTGGTTCTCAGCCATTTCGCCGACAGAACGGATACGACGGTTGCCTAGGTGGTCGATATCGTCCACTTCGCCTTTACCGTTACGGATCGCGATAAGCTTCTTCATCACTTCGATGATATCTGTTTCATCAAGTGTGCCTTGTTCTTGAGCATCTTCACGACCGATAGAGCTGTTAAACTTCATACGACCAACAGTCGATAGATCGTAACGCTCTTCAGAGAAGAATAGGCTTTCGAATAGTGCTTCTGCAGCTTCTTTTGTTGGTGGCTCACCAGGGCGCATCATGCGGTAGATTTCTACCAATGCAGAAATACGGTCAACAGTGCTGTCGATACGTAGTGTTTCTGACATGAATGGACCGTGGTCTAGATCGTTCGTAAACAGAACTTCTAGAGCTTTGTGGCCAGCTTGAGAGAGGTTCGCTAGCGCTTCCAGGCTGATTTCCTGGTTAGCATTAACAATGATCTCGCCTGTTGCTTCGTTGATGTAATCTTTCGATGCAACTTTTCCAACGATGTACTCTACTGGTACTTCGATATGATCAACGCCATCTTTCTCTAGTTGGCGGATATGACGAGCTGTTACGCGACGACCTTGCTCTACGTAAACTTTACCATTCGATTCGATGTCAAATGACGCAGTTTCACCACGTAGACGATCTGGAACCAACTCCATCAGTAGAGTTTGGTCTTTCACTTCGAAGTTCACTTTCTCGAAGAAGATATCTAGGATTTCTTCAGTCGATTTACCTAGTGCACGAAGGATGATCGATGCTGGTAGCTTACGACGACGGTCGATACGAACGTACAAGTTATCCTTAGGATCAAACTCGAAATCAAGCCATGAACCACGGTAAGGAATAACGCGCGCGTTGTATAAAACTTTACCTGAAGAGTGGGTCTTACCCTTATCGCTGTCGAAGAACACGCCTGGGCTTCGGTGCAGCTGGGATACGATAACCCTCTCGGTACCGTTAATTACGAAGGTACCATTGTCTGTCATGAGTGGAATTTCACCCATGTAGACTTCTTGTTCTTTAATGTCTTTTACAGTACCTGCTGGCGCGTCTTTATCAAAGATAACTAGGCGTAGTTTTACACGTAGTGGCTTTGAGTAAGTTACACCGCGGATTTGACATTCTTTAACGTCAAAAACTGGCTCACCAAGACGGTAGCTAACGTATTGCAGCTCAGAATTGCCGTTGTAGCTCTGAATCGGGAATACAGAACGGAAAGCAGCTTCAAGACCGTATTGACCTTCAGGATCCTGTTCGATAAATTTGTCGAACGAATCGAGCTGGATCGATAGCAGGTATGGAATGTCCAAAACTTGTGGACGAGTACCAAAGTCCTTACGGATGCGCTTTTTCTCGGTATAAGAGTAAACCATGGGGTTCCTCAGCTCGCTGATAAGTGACCCAAACTGTCCGCCCACTCCTAGTTACTTAAGGGGGGTAAGGGACAGTGACTAATATAGCTGTTTACTGTAGTGACATTTCATTTCGAAAGAATGAAATGTTTTTTGCATGGATATCAGGCGCTTAAACAGCGGGAAAATTCGCCTATACCCTACAGCGCAAAAAGGCCGGTGGTTAAAAAACCACCAGCCAATTAGCCGTTAGGCTAAGAAACTATGCAATAATTACTTAACAGCAACAGTTGCACCAGCTTCTTCTAGCTGAGCTTTAAGAGCGTCAGCTTCTGCTTTGTCAACACCTTCTTTAAGAGGTGCTGGAGCGCCGTCTACAAGAGCTTTAGCTTCTTTAAGACCTAGGCCAGTTGCGCCACGTACTGCTTTGATTACAGCAACTTTGTTACCGCCAGCAGATTCTAGGATTACGTCGAATTCAGTTTGCTCTTCAACAGCTGCACCAGCAGCAGCGCCGCCAGCTACAACAGCAGCAGCAGCAGAAACACCGAATTTCTCTTCCATTGCTTCGATTAGTTCAACAACTTGCATTACAGACATTTCTGCAACTGCGTCTAGGATTTGCTCGTTAGTAATAGACATAACAATTCTCTTTTAAGTCAACAATAAGTTTATTAAGCAACCAGTAAAAAGCAAGGCTTATTAAGCAGCTTCTTTTTGATCGCGGATAGCAGCGATTGTACGAACCAGCTTGCCAGCAGAAGCTTCTTTCATGCACATCATTAGGCGTGCGATTGCTTCGTCGTAAGTTGGTAGTGTCGCTAGTACTTCAGCGTCAGTTAGCGCGCCTTCAAATGCAGCAGCTTTGATCTCGAAGTCTTTGTTCTCTTTAGCGAAGTCTTTGAAAAGACGCGCTGCAGCACCTGGGTGCTCGTTAGAGAACGCGATTAGAGTAGGACCAGTGAAAGTGTCAGTTAGACACTCGTAGTCTGTACCCTGAACCGCACGACGTGCTAGAGTGTTACGCACGACTTTCATGTAAACGCCAGCTTCACGAGCTTGTTTACGTAGAGAAGTCATTGCGCCAACTTCAACGCCACGAGAATCAGCTACAACTGCAGAAAGTGCACCACTGGCAGCTTCGTTGACTTCAGCAACAATTGCTTTTTTGTCTTGAAGGTTTAAAGCCATCTTGGATTTACTCCTGGTTGTCGTTACACCACTCACTATCATCACGACAGTGAGAGCTATTGAGGTGCATTCCCAGAAGAAAGTTAACTATTTACATAGAGCTTTCTGTCAGTTCGGGCACCATCTACGTAGGATAATTAAGTCAACGGTTAGGCAGACACCTACGGTCTTGGACGGAGACTGGGTCTTAATTCATTTCGAACTAGGAGACAGTTCAAAGAACCAAAGTTCAGCCCCAACCACAAATATTAGGCGCAAAATTATACACAAATTTTGCGCCTAAGCAAATAAATTATGCTTGAGTGTTCAGGCTAGCCTGATCAACAGCAACACCAGCACCCATAGTAGTAGAGATGCTTACTTTCTTCAGGAAAGTACCTTTCGCTGAAGATGGCTTAGCTTTCTTCAGAGCAACTAGAAGTGCTTCTAGGTTCTCTTTGATCTGCTCAGCAGAGAAGTTTGCTTTACCGATAGTAGTGTGGATGATGCCGTTTTTGTCGTTACGGTAACGAACCTGACCAGCTTTAGCGTTTTTAACTGCTTCAGCAACGTTAGGAGTTACAGTACCAACTTTAGGGTTTGGCATAAGACCGCGAGGACCTAGGATAGTACCTAGCTGACCTACAACGCGCATTGCATCTGGAGAAGCAACAACTACGTCAAAGTTCATTTCGCCTTTCTTAACTTGCTCAGCAAGATCTTCCATACCAACGATGTCTGCGCCAGCTTCTTTAGCTGCTTCAGCGTTTGCACCTTGAGTGAACACTGCTACGCGGATGTCGCGGCCAGTACCGTGAGGTAGTACAGTAGCACCACGTACGTTCTGGTCAGATTTACGAGCATCAATGCCTAGGTTAACAGCAACGTCTACAGACTCAACGAATTTAGCAGTAGCTAGTTCTTGAAGAAGAGCAACAGCTTCGTTGATTTCGTATTCTTTAGTTACGTCAACTTTTTCGCGGATTACGCGCATGCGCTTAGTTAGTTTTGCCATCTTATTAACCCTCTACCACTAGGCCCATTGAACGAGCAGTACCAGCGATAGAACGCTTCATCGCTTCGATGTCAGCACCAGTCATATCTGCAGCTTTAGTTTCTGCGATTTCTTGGATTTGAGCGTCAGTTACAGTGCCCACTTTTTCAGTGTTTGGACGGCCTGAACCAGACTTAACGCCAGCAGCTTTCTTAAGAAGAACAGCAGCAGGTGGAGTCTTAGTTACGAACGTGAAAGAACGGTCGCTGTATACTGTGATAACTACTGGAGTTGGTAGACCCTTCTCTAGAGATTCTGTTTTCGCGTTGAACGCTTTACAGAATTCCATGATGTTAACACCGTGTTGACCTAGAGCAGGACCAACTGGTGGACTTGGGTTCGCAGCGCCAGCAGCAACTTGTAGCTTGATGTAAGCTTCAACTTTCTTAGCCATGATAATTCCTAAGTTTGGGTACAAACGCTAATCACGGATCAGCTCCCCGTTTGTGTAAGAAACTTTTTACTTCACAAGAAGTAAAAAGGCGCGAAATTATAGTCATAATTCGCGCCTTATACAACCCTAAAAAGGTGATTTTTTATACTCTTTAAATCAGAGTATTAGTCCAGTTTTTCAACCTGACCAAATTCAAGCTCAACTGGTGTTGCACGACCAAAGATCGACACAGACACTTTCAGGCGGCTCTTCTCGTAATCTACTTCTTCAACGGTACCGTTGAAATCAGCAAATGGACCTTCATTAACACGAACCACTTCACCCGCTTCGTACATAGTACGTGGACGAGGAGCTTCACTCGCTTTCTCAAGACGGTTAAGAATAGCGTCAGCTTCTTTATCAGTGATAGGTGCTGGACGGTCTGAGGTACCACCAATGAAGCCCATGACACGCGGCACACTACGTACTAGGTGCCATGATTCATCGTTCATAATCATCTGAACAAGGACGTAACCTGGGAAGAACTTACGCTCAGATTTGCGACGTTGACCCGCGCGCATTTCCACTACTTCTTCAGTAGGAACTAGTACTTCACCGAATAGCTCTTCCATGCCGTGCATTTTGATATGCTCGCGCAGAGATTGAGCTACACGACCTTCAAATCCAGAGAAGGCTTGAACCACATACCAGCGTTTTTTTGGAGCTTCACTCATGAATTAAAACCCTCTATACCCCAGTTGCTAGAGCTACTAGACGAACCATAATTCCGTCAATACCCCATAGCACTAGAGCCATTACAATACTTACAGCTAAAACGATCAGTGTTGTTTGCATGGTTTCTTGGCGAGTAGGCCAAACAACTTTACGTACTTCCATACGCGATTCTTTTGCAAAACTGATCGCTGCTTTACCTTTAGTCGTTGTTGCTGCAACGCCAAGGGCAGCTGCAATTAGAACAACAACGCCTGCAGCGCGAACCACTACAGACATTTCACCATACAGGTAATTACCCACAACAGCGGCAGCTGCCAATACGAAAGCGGCAACCCACTTAAACGTATCTGCTGCATTTGAGCTATCAGGAGTTTCAGCATTATTTGCTTTCATAAAACCAACCTGTTACAAGTCTTAATATAGACGACAACAACCCCGCTGTTGCAGGGCAAACTCCATATCGCTGAAAAACAGCGAACTCTTCTTAAGATTAAGCCTCTTTGCCTAATCTTGCTCTGCACCCAACCCACTTCTGAACAAGAAAACAGCAAAAATAATGTTGAGCGCAGAAAAAGGGCATCAAATGATGCCCTTTTTGCTACTGGTTCGTCAAATCTAATTCAAGATTTTCCGAAAGCATTCGTTTAATTCGTTAAGAATTATTCGAAGATCTTAGCAACAACACCAGCACCTACTGTACGGCCACCTTCACGGATAGCGAAACGTAGACCTTCGTCCATTGCGATTGGTGCGATTAGCTCAACAACCATTTGGATGTTGTCGCCTGGCATTACCATTTCTACGCCTTCTGGTAGAGAGATGTCGCCAGTTACGTCAGTTGTACGGAAGTAGAACTGTGGACGGTAACCTTTGAAGAAAGGAGTGTGACGACCGCCTTCTTCTTTAGATAGTACGTATACTTCTGATTCGAACTTAGTGTGCGGAGTGATTGAACCAGGCTTAGCTAGTACTTGACCACGTTCAACTTCGTCACGCTTAGTACCACGTAGAAGTGCACCAACGTTCTCACCTGCACGGCCTTCGTCTAGAAGCTTACGGAACATCTCTA
>NZ_JYOQ01000123.1:0-399 GCF_000960545.1 Vibrio sp. S457-15
TCGGCTGCCTTTACCAAAGCCGACGTACTCGCCATTTACGTACACATCAAAGTAGGTTTCCACGCCATCGAACTTGATGATAGTGTGTTGGTTATCCCGCTGTGGGCCAAGTGGAAATGTGCGTTGATAAGCGCCCGTTGGGTTGTCGGTTGGTACAGACGGGACGTCGATCGGGAATGGGAAGCCTTCATCGGTGTATTGCAGATCGCCGTGGCCCTCCATTTGCCACATGTTCGGGACGGTAATGTGTCCCCAGTCGTTCATTGTTTGTGAGAAAAACTCATCAGGTACCAACATTGAGTTGGTGAAATAACGGAATGTCCATTGGCCGCTTAGCAACATCAAGCGGCGACTCAGCTCACGTGGAAAGGTTTGTGCGCTCTGAACAGAGTCTTAGGA
>NZ_JYOQ01000124.1:0-278 GCF_000960545.1 Vibrio sp. S457-15
AACATTACTTTATGTAATGTTCAGTATTCATTGAGCCGAACAAAATCTTAAATTGAAGAGTTTGATCATGGCTCAGATTGAACGCTGGCGGCAGGCCTAACACATGCAAGTCGAGCGGAAACGAGTTATCTGAACCTTCGGGGAACGATAACGGCGTCGAGCGGCGGACGGGTGAGTAATGCCTAGGAAATTGCCCTGATGTGGGGGATAACCATTGGAAACGATGGCTAATACCGCATGATGCCTACGGGCCAAAGAGGGGGACCTTCGGGCCTCTC
>NZ_JYOQ01000006.1:0-125033 GCF_000960545.1 Vibrio sp. S457-15
AAAAAAACCTCGCTGATGAAATTGCGTCATAATGATTTCAGCTTGTTTGCCAACTTGTCTTGCGGGCCAACCACAATAATGAGATCGCCGATTTCAAGCGTGGTACTCATATCAGGCGCTTTGATGATTTCAGGGCCACGTTTAAAGCCCAACACTTGCACGCCTTCGACCTTGCACAGCGCCAAATCGCTTAACGTTTTACCCATCAAACGCGAGCCAACAACAAACTCTGTCATCGCTAATCCGCTACCCAATGGATGAAATTCGAGTACGCGTTTATCCAGCATTTTGCGCGCCACACGAATGCCCATATCGCGCTCTGGCATGATGATGTGGTCTGCACCAATTTTTTGCAGAACGCGAGCTTGGAATCGGTCGTTAGCTTTTACCCATACCGATTTTACACCCGCCTCTTTTGCTATCAGGGTAGCAAGAATGCTGGCATTCACGTCCGCACCAATAGCAATCATCACCATGTCGTAATCATCAAGCTTGAGCTCTGCGACCGTTTCTTCATGAGTACAATTTGCCACAATGGCCTGACTCACAAAACCTGCAGCTTCTTTCACTCGATCTTCATTGATGTCGACCGCTAAGACTTGTGACCCAGAATCTTGTAATTCTTTACATACCGCCAAACCAAATCGGCCAAGACCAATAACAGCGAATTGCTTATCACCTGTTTTCATTCGTGCCTCATTTATGCATTCATTAGCAAGCGCGAAAGTCTGCGCCTATTCCTGCCCTTCTGCAAATATGAGGACAGAAATTTGACAAAACATTTACGCAGTTATTTGCATTTTGAGTGTTAAGCGTATGACACGATTTAACTTTTTTCCTCATCACGATCGACAAACCAGACAAAATCCATCGTGTTTTCGGCGGTTCTAAACGCAAAAAAGCCGCACGAATGCGGCTTTGCTTTCAATGTATTAGCAGACTATTTTGCGTCACGCGGTTCAGAATTCTCACGACGCGGACGATTGTCTTGCGGTTTACGCTTATTCTTAGGTACGTAATTCAAAATCGAAATCGGCACGGGCTTTCTTGGAGCAAAACCTTCGATTTCAACACGCTCAAGCAAGTGGCCCAGACGGCTTTCAATCATGCACAGATTTTTGAAATCATCCTTCGATACCAAAGAGATCGCTTCACCTTGCGCGCCAGCACGGCCAGTACGCCCGATGCGGTGTACGTACTCATCCGCAGGGAATGGCAAATCGTAGTTAATCACTACTGGTAAGTTGTCGATATCAATACCACGCGCGGCAACACCAGTTGCAACCAGATATTGAATTTCACCCGCCTTGAACTTCTCAATCAGTTCCTGACGAACACGCTGATTACGACCACTGTGGAACGCTTCAGCCACAATGCCGCGCTTCTCAAGCTGGCTAACCAATTTAGCCGCGCCGTGTTTTGTTTCAATAAAGATCAGCACTTGCGACCAGTCGTTTTCATTCAGCATGTGGCTCAAAAGCGATGACTTCATGTCTTTATCGACGGTGGTGATCCACTGCTTGATGTTCGACTTAGATGCGCTGTGTTTTGCAATCGTAATCTCTTCAGGATCAACAATCGCGTTTTTGGCCAAATCACGAACTGGGTTCGACAACGTAGCCGAGAACAGCAAGCTTTGAACATCTTCTGGCATGCAATCGATGATCTTATCGATCGAGTCGATAAAGCCCATATCAAGCATCTTATCGGCTTCGTCCAGTACCAACATTTCCACTTCATCAAAATGGAGCGCACGCTGGCCGTATAAATCAATCAGACGTCCTGGAGTGCTCACCACAATATCTACGCCTTCAATCAGCGCTTGCTTCTGCGGCGCATATTCCACGCCACCAAACATCGCCATTGAGCGCAGTGGCAAGTTCTTCCCGTACGCTTCAATACTTTGATGCACTTGCAGAGCCAGTTCGCGCGTTGGCGTAAGAATGATGGCACGAGCGCGTTTTTTACGTTGCGTCTCACCTTGGCTGAGCTTTTCTAAGATTGGCAACACAAAGCTGGCGGTTTTACCCGTGCCTGTTTGCGCAGCCGCGATCAAGTTGCTGCCACGCAGCACAATTGGAATCGCTTTTTGTTGGATAGAAGTCGGTTTTTCGTAACCCAGCGCCGTTACGGCATCCGTAATTGGTGCGCTTAAACCAAGCTTAGAAAATGGCATAGAAACGTCTCTAAAGAGGAAATGGGCGCGTAGTTTATCAGAATCCCAGTCAAGTAACAGAATCATTCGTCTGGACGCGAAAACCACATTCAACAAATGAACTCTATCCTTTTAATAAGACATTCTGTTGGCATGACGCGTTGAATTATTCACAACCTCACGTTTCTCGCGAGAGAATCTCGTTATGCTGCTAACGTGTGCATTACTGGAAGGCTCCATGGACATTTTATTGCTTGTTGGATTGATCGCACTAAACGGCATTTTCGCTATGTCTGAGATCGCGTTAGTCGCGGCGAAAAGCGGCCGATTAAAAATGATGGCCGAAGACAACGCACCTGCTACGCTCGCTTTAGAACTAAAAAACAACCCTACCCAGTTTCTTTCGACTATCCAAATCGGCATTACTGCCATCGGTCTACTCAGTGGCATTTTTGGTGAAGCGACGCTGTCCATTCCTTTTGAACACTGGCTCGTTGCCCAAGGGCTAGAGCGCGAAGTCGCCACCATTCTTGCGACCACCAGCGTTGTTATTTTGATCACTTACTTCGCGATCATCATCGGTGAGCTCGTGCCAAAACGTTTTGCACAAAACAACGCGGAAAGCATCGCAATTGTGGTCGCCTATCCGATTCATTGGTTAGCCAAACTTGCCAGACCTTTTGTGTTCTTACTTACTGTGTCGACAGACGCGTTACTTAAACTTCTGCGCCAAAACGAAAACCAAGGCGAAATCGTCACTGAAGAAGACATCTTTGCCGTCGTCAATGAAGGTTCGGAATCAGGAGCCATCGAACCGCAAGAACAACTGATGATCCGCAAGCTACTGCACCTCAATGATCGTTTAGCCCTGTCTTTAATGACGCCGCGCTGCGACATCCATTTTTTGGACACCAACTTGCCGCTGGATGAGATTCTCAAACACCTACGTCAAACTCAACACTCAGTTTGGCCAGTGTGCAAAGGCGGTTTAGATAACATCATCGGCACCATCTCCTCAAAAGTATTGCTTGATGAGTACGACCACCTGTCTGTTTCGAGACTCGGTAAATTGCTCAAACATCCGCGCTTTGTACCGGAGTCGATGAAAGGCTTGCCTCTGCTGAACTACATGCAACAAACCAGCGCAGAGATGGTATTTATTGTTGATGAATATGGCGACGTGCAAGGCTTAGTCACCTTATACGATTTGCTCAAGTCCATCGCTGGCGAATTAGGAATGGCACCAGAACAAATCTGGGCGAAGCAGCAAAAAGATGGCAGTTGGCTGATGGATGCGCTGATTCCTCTCAACGAACTCAAATACAAACTGGGATTGACCACAATTGAAGGCGAAGATAGTGAAGGTTTTCAAACCCTCAATGGCTTTTTAACTTGGTGGCTAGGACGCCTTCCACATGCAGGAGAGCTGGTCGACTATGAGGGCTGGCAGTTTGAGGTGTTAAACGTCAAACATCACCGGATTGTGCAAGTTAAAGTGAGCCGAGAGACAGAGTCAGAAACAACCACCGACACCAACGATGGCGACGCTAACCCATAAAGTTAGGCTGCAAACCTTTCGCCAGCTTCTGTCTAACTTTATAAGAAACATCACTCAACGTAATGTTCCCTTTGTTGTGACGATCGATGCCTGCATTTTGTCGGTAAGCGATCGAACCTTGTTTGAACAGCACGTGTGAGGGTGACTTCCCGATTGCCGCGGGATGGAGAATCGCCATGTAAACATCTTCCAACGATGACATTCGGTGTCGATAAGGCCAAAAGTAAGCTTTCACATAATCGAGCTGTTCAACGGCGCTCATCATGGCGAGATGCTTAGTGCTCGTCCCCAAGTTTTTCGCGGTTGCGGGCATGAACTGAATCAGACCTGTCGCACCACTCCCAGAGCCGTTTCTAATGCTAGGGCTGAACGTTTCAGCCGTCTCAAAGGCCATACAAGCCATTAGATGATTCGGGTTGATTTCTAGCTCAGAGCAAATTTCGACCACTTTGCTTTTGAATGCAGGACTAACTCGCTGTCCCCATGCCAAAACATGCTCAGAAGGCTCTTGAAATGGCTCGGGAGAAAAAATACATCGATGGGAACGTTGGGAATAAAAAGGAAGCTTTTTAATGAGGCGCTGCTGCCTGCCCTTCAACATGGAAGTAAAGGAAAACAATACAGCTTTGAGTGGCTGCCGTTTTTTAAACTTTACTAATCTATACAGTCGCTTAGATACCTTTTTCACGACATAACCAAGTTGAGGGAACACTCCCAAAATGTAATCCATTTCCTACAAGTTTTATAGAAATATCAGCTACAACAAACATTTACGTGACTAAAATCACCCTTAGGGCAATATCAATGTTCAATAACCCACCAAAAAAAAGAATGACCTTATTAAAATCAAGATTATAAAAAGCCCCACCTATGAATCACAGATGGGGCTAATGAGATGTTTTTAATGGTTTTTTCTGAGTAATTTAAAAACCTTCGCCACGTACTAACTCAGCCAGCGTCGACAAGCGTTGTTCACTTTGCTTGACGTATGGGTTCTCGGTATCCCACGCGTAACCAGCCAATATTGCACTGATCATCTGTTTAATGCGTGGATTTGGATCTTGGTAGAAAATCACGTCTTGAAGCGTGCCGTTGTACCATCCTTCCACATAAGTACGGAACGTGTTGACACCAACCATCAAACGTTCTGAGTACTCTTCTTGCCAATCAACCACTTCGCCGTTCAATTGACGCACAACGCAATCAGCAGCAAATTGAGCCGACTTCATCGCGATAGTGACACCCGATGAGAATACCGGATCCAAAAATTCGCCCGCGTTACCAAGCAGCGCGTAGTGTTCTGTGGCTAAGCGTTTGACGTTCGCTGAATAGCCACCCAACTCACCTGCGGGATTTGGGTACTTCGCGTTTCGCAATAAAGACGCCAAACCCGGCTCTTCATTAGCCAACTGCTGCAAAGCTGCAAGCTTATCTTCTGGGTATTGCTCGAAAAACTCAGGCTCACCCACCACACCAAACGAACACGTACCATTCGAGAATGGAATTAGCCAGTACCATACGTCGTGATTTTCAGGATGGACTGAAATCAGAATTTTGTTGCGGTCGTACTCTGGCTCTTGTGGTGAAATATGATCTTCGATATGCGTAAAGATCGCTTTTCTTGGTGGAAGGCAAGAAGGTTCTTCCAGATCCAGCAAACGCGGCAGCACTCGGCCAAAACCACTCGCATCCAAAACAAAATCGGCTTCGATTTGGTACGCCTGCTTATCGGGCCCAACCACTTCTAAGCGCGATTTTTTGCCTTCAAACGCCAAGCTAACCAGCTCATGCTGATAACGAATGTCGACGCCCTGTTCTGCGGCTCTGTCAGCGAGCACTTTATCAAAGCTGGCGCGTTGAACCTGAAATGTGGTGCCTGGTCCTGCGGTAAATTTGTCAGTGAAATCAAAGTGGGTGTAGACCCCATTACGACGGAACGCCGCACCATCTTTGAATTGGAAGCCATGCTGCTTCACCGCCTCTGTCATTCCGGCAAGTTCAACCACCTCCATACAAGCTGGAAGTAAGCTTTCGCCAATTGAGAAACGAGGGAACGTCGCTTTTTCGATCACGACAACATCAATACCACGGGATTTTAGCAACGCAGAAACGGTGGAACCCGAAGGACCTGCGCCAACGACGACAACTTGCTTGTGCTCTGTTTTCATTCTTTATACTAGCTTGCTTGGAGTTTTAATAAGGTATGTCCGAGGCCAATGTTGTCCGTTCTTTCCACAACAGAGAGACCTGCTGCTTCAACAATTTCTAGGAAATCATCACTACGGTAGAAACGGCTATTACCATTGGCTAGGCAGGTAAAGTAAAGCGAGGTGGCATTTAAGCTGTATGACGCGCCCGCGTATTTCTGCGCATCCCAAAACAGTTCGAGAACGTAAACGGTGTCGCCCGTGCTCAACTGCGCCTTCACTTTCTTCAAAATATTTAAAATTTCAATTGGAGAGAAACAATCTAAGAACTGGCTCATCCACCAAATATCGGCATGATCAGGCAATGTTTGGGCTTTATCAAGCATATTGGCAGGATACGGATGCACGCGCTCGCTGAGCTGATTCTCTGCCACGTTAGACATCGCTACTTCCAATTGCTGCGGCAAATCAACAATGGTCACATGCACATCTTTATCGTAGTTGCAGCACTGCATTGCCCATTTACCCGTATTGCCACCGATATCGACAATATGTTTTGGCTCATTGGCAAACACTTCTTTAAGCAGCAATGGGAAAGAACGATCCGAATAGAAGTGATCAAACTTAAACCAGCTCTGCTTAGCTTGCTCAGGTAAAGTCGACAACCCTTGATAGATGGTTTCCCAATCGCCCAGCTCTTTCAATCCAGCAGGTTTGCCGTCTTTGATTGCTTCAGTCAGGTGCATCATCGCGGCATAACAAACGTCGGCCGTGAAATCCATGTTTGCTTGGGTCATGCCATCGTACAACAAGTAGAACCCGAGGTTGGCCAGTGAGTAGTTAGGTTTTTCCCACAAAACAATGTGCGCACTTATCGCCATGTCTAGCAGCACTTTGACACCATATTCTGACACGCCTGTTTTTTCGGCAATATCAATGGCGCTCATGCCTTTTGAACCAGCGCTATCGAGCGCCGTTAAAATACCCAAATCTCTGAGCGTTCTCGCGGTATGGAAAACGATAGGGGCAAAAGATAATTTTTGAGCTTCTGTTTTTGCTTCAAAAGCATTAAAAGGATCATTATTTTGATTTAACACGAAAAAACCTAACTGCATTTAATAATTTTTATTGCTGAGACTGAGTGCCCAACAACGCAAGTGCTCGCTGAATATCAACATTTAAATTGTTTACCCAACGATTGTAATTGCGGTGAATTTTGCCATCACTTGCTTTGAGATTTACTGAGTTGAGATAAATAATTGAATAATATTTGTTGTTGTATGGAATTTTTACTTCAGCAGAGTGTGTACGAACGTGAATTTTCGCAATTAATACACCCGGACTAACTTCTTCAATCGTCCAACCACGGTTAGTTGCGGATTGCACAATCGCCATTTTTACTTGTTTATTTTGAAGATCATACGCAACTGGAGTATCCTCCACACTCAATACAGGTTGTACACGTCCACAACCGACAAGAAGCAAAGTTAATAATAATGAGATGTACAGCTTAAAGCGCGACATAAGAATTTCCTTTTTATTATGAATTCGGGTGAAGCCCAAATTGTATCGAGCTGTAAAATAAACAATTTAACCAAATATGCCAAACTCGAAGATCAAAATTTCGTTCAATATTGATGCGTGGACAGCGAATTCACTGGGTTTATCTCAACCTGATGAATGGAAAGAATGGGCTGCAAGCGGAAATTGGCCACAAGATGGCAAAGTAAATGTGGCGGATATTCCTGCAATGATACGCAGAAGAATGAGTCCATTAAGTAAACTTGCTGTGCAAACGGCCATCGAATTATTAAAGCAACATCAGGCCGACTATCTGGTGTTTTCTAGCCGTCATGGCGAACTGCATCGCAGTGTCGCGCTGGTTGCAGACATCATCAGTGGCGAAGAAGCCTCTCCAATGGCGTTCTCTCAATCAGTGCACAATACCGCGGCAGGTTTAGCGACCATCGCAACCAAGCAGCCAATCCCTCTCACTTCGATTGCGGCATCGGAAAATACATTCCAAAGCGCGATATTAGAAGCGTGGCTATTTTTAGCAGACAATCCAGATAAGAAAGTTCTGCTTGTCGACTTTGATGAACCTTTACCTGACTCCTACACCGAATTTGAACAGCAGCAATATCCGGGCTTTGGCTTAGGTTTGGTGTTATCAAACGGTGATGATTTTACGTTGCGCAGCAGCCACAGCGTAGAAACACAAGGCCACCTTTTGCCACAAGGCTTAGCGTTTTTGCAGCACTACTTGTCAGACAAAACTCAGTGGACCATCCATGCCCCACAGCAATCTTGGGAATGGCGCAAACAATGAATCGCTTAAATCAGTATTGGCGCGTGCTCGCCACGGGTTTCTGTTTTTCGGTATTTGGTTTGGGTGGTTTAGCGCTGAGCTTTATCGTGATTCCAACTATTCGTATTTTTGTCTCTGACCAAACTGAACGTGAATATAAAGTTCAAGGCGCGATTCAATATTCTTTCAACACATTCTGTAAATTAATGAAGTTCAGCGGGGCGATTGATTATGAAATTATTGGCGCAGACCTTCTTCAACAAGATCGAAATTGTTTAATTGTTGCCAATCATCCGAGTTTAATTGATTACGTTTTAATCGCCTCACAATTAAATCGCTGTGATTGTTTAGTAAAGTCCGCAATTTGGTCGAATCCTTTTATGAAGCATATCGTAAAAGCGGCCGGATATATTCCAAACGAAGCGCCAGATGATTTATTAGCACTTTGTGAAGAACGATTTAATAAAGGCAACGTGTTGCTTATATTTCCTGAAGGCACAAGAACAACACCAGGCGTAAAACCTAAGTTGCAACGTGGCGCGGCACAAATTGCGGTAAGAACAGAACGAGATTTAAGAGTCGTACATATTACGGTGACACCGAGCTTTCTCACAAAAGAGAAAAAATGGTATCAGGTGCCAACAACAAAGCCCTTTTTCAAAATTGAAGTTAAGGATAAAGTTGAGATTGAGCCCTTTATAAAGCAAACTACGTCACCAACGATAGCGGCTCGACGCTTACAACAGCACTTAGCTGACAACATTTTTCCAGAAAACTTTTATTGATAAGCAGGTCCCAGTGGAACAGTTACACAACGATATTAAGCAACTTATTATTAATGCTTTGAACCTTGAAGATTTAACCGTAGACGATATTGAAACGGATGCGCCACTTTTTGGTGATGGACTTGGCTTAGACTCTATCGACGCACTTGAGCTTGGATTAGCAATTAAAAAGCAATACAACATCGTCATCGATGCTGACGACTCAAATACGCGCGAACACTTTGCTTCTGTAGCAAACCTAGCGAAATACGTTTCTTCTCAAACCAATGAATAAGTTGTAGGTATATTCATGACTGATGTAAATAAAGATCAAGTATTTGAACAAGTTAAAGATGCGCTTGTTGAGCTGTTCGAAATCGACGCAGACGACATCCAACCTGACGCGCACTTATATCAAGATCTCGATCTAGATAGCATTGACGCGGTTGATTTGGTCGTGCACCTACAGAATGTCACTGGTAAAAAAATCAAACCTGCTGAATTTAGTACAGTAAGAACCGTTGACGATGTCGTTAACGCAGTCACTGAGCTATTGAAGGAAAGTTAATGCGCCAATTGCTGACTGGTCTGTCTGCAATTGTACTGTTTGCCTACCCCTTCGCCGTTTACTTCGGTATAGATAAATTTGGCTTGAACTTAGTCGGGGGCTTGTTAATTGCTGCGTTGCTTTTGCGTTTATTCGTCGCAAATAAGACCCCACTTAAAGAGTTTAAATTCCTAGCGCTCACCACGGGCGCTGTCGGTATTCTTCTTGTTGCGCTTGGCATGGTGTTTAAACAACACGGGTGGCTTAAGTTTTACCCTGTGGTTGTGAACGTATGCATGTTGTGCGTGTTCGCATTTAGTCTCAAACAGCCTCAATCGATCATTGAAAGGCTCGCGCGTTTACAAGAACCAGAACTACCGCCAAGCGGCGTTGCTTACACTCGCAAAGTGACAATGGTTTGGTGCGTTTTTTTTGTACTGAATGCCGTTTTTGCCCTCTATACCTGTTTCCTGCCAGTAAAAATATGGACGCTGTATAACGGTCTGATTAGCTACTTACTTGCTGGTAGCTTGTTCGCCGGAGAATGGATCGTGCGTCAATTTGTTCGAAAGGAACACTAATCGTATGAATACAACGTATTCGAGCTTTACCTCACTGGCGACCTTGTTCAGCACAAAGAGGTATGAGCAATCCCCTGTCTCTTACTATCGCGACTCAGTTATCACTTGGGGTGATTTCCAGAAGCACGTCGCAACGCTTGCTCAGCAGTTAGAAAGCCAGCCAACGCAAAACATTGCGTTGTGTTTTGGCAACAGCTACCTATTTGCCGTTGGCTTTTTTGCTTGTTGTCACGCAGGAAAATCCATTGTATTGCCTGGTAACTATCAACCAGAAGCACTCAAAGAACTCAGCGAGCACTACGATTTATTGTTGCATGATGCCGATGTCTCTGTTCCAGAACAGGTGAGTTCACTCCTAGTAAAAGCTCAATCATTGGTAGACATCACCTTGATTCACGAGCAACAGGTAGACCACCCTTATGTTTGGCGTGAATTGAATCTGGCAAAAATACCAGTGACGCTATTCACTTCTGGTTCAAGCGGCAAACCAAAAGCCATTGCAAAAACGCTGAAACAGCTCGATATCGAAGTGTCTATTCTAGACAACCTATGGGGCGACACGGTTGCCAACACACGCGTTGAAAGCACCGTCTCTCATCAACACATTTACGGCTTGCTGTTCCGCGTATTGTGGCCTTTGTGCTCTGCACGTCCATTTTCAGCACACAACCTTGAGTTCCCAGAGCAAATTGTCCATCACGCCGATGCTGACACCACGCTAGTAAGCAGCCCTGCGTTACTAAAACGACTCAGTGAAGAGCATAATCCGGTTGCAATTCGGTGCGTATTCTCTTCTGGAGGCCCCTTGCCAAACCAAGCCGCGCAACACAGCCAGCTGTTGTTTGGGTCACTTCCTATTGAAGTTTTTGGCAGCACAGAAACCGGCGGCATCGCTTACCGTCAGCAGCACGTAGCCAGCACTCCTTGGACGTTATTCCCAGGTGTTGAAGCAAAGCTTAACCATGAAAATTGTTTAAAGCTCCGCTCGCCACACATTGATGAAAACACTTGGTACCAGACTGCGGATGAATGCTATTTCCATGATAGTATTTCTTTTGAATTGCGTGGACGCACTGACCGAATCGTCAAAGTCGAAGAAAAGCGTATTTCCCTTGTCGAAGTGGAAAAACGTTTAGAGCAACTACCGTGGGTTCAAGAAAGCGTGGTGATCCCAATGGAAGAATCTGGTCGCCTCACGTTAGTCTCGATCATCGTACTTAACGATAAAGGCAGCGATGTGCTTAATGAACTTGGTAAAGGCAAATTTTGGCTTGAGCTTCGCAAGGCTCTGCGCAATTGGCTAGAGCCGATCGCTATCCCGAGAAAATTCAGAGTGGTCGACGAAATTCCATTGAACAGCCAAGGCAAACGCCAAGTTGCTGAAATTGAAAAACTATTCCAATAAAGCTAGTAACATGGAAAAAAGAAAACCAACTATTCAGAATATTGAAGTGAGCGACCACACCGCGGAGCTATCGCTGCGTGTGGATGCTGACATCTTAGATTTCCAAGGTCATTTCAGTCACTTCCCTCTTTTACCCGGCGTCACTCAAATTGATTGGGCGCTGTTCTACGCCGTTCAACATTTGAATACTCCCAAGGTATTTAAAGGAATGGAAGTCATCAAATTTCAAGAGCCGATTCTGCCAAACGCCGACGTTTGCCTCTCACTCTCTTGGGACAATGAGCGTGAGAAATTGACCTTTAAGTACACATCGAAAAGCGGTGAAACCTTGGTGACTCACTCGTCAGGAAAAATGAAACTGGGTGAGTCACGTGAGTGATTACCGTCCCTGCTTTTTAATTCCTTGCTACAACCACGGCAGCACAATTGCAGACGTGGTGGCATCGTTATCCTCTTTCGCTTTGCCAGTGCTGGTCGTGGACGACGGCAGCAATGAAGACACCAAACAAGCGCTTTCAGCGTTGAGTGAGCAAGGACTAATAAAACTGATTAGTTTGAGTGAAAACCAAGGCAAAGGTGGCGCGGTGATGGCTGGCCTACATCAAGCTCACCAACTTGGTTTTACGCACACCATTCAAATCGACGCAGACGGTCAACACGACCTAGAAGCACTACCCAAATTGCTCAGCGCCAGCGAAACAAAACCAGATAACCTGATTTCTGGCCAACCGATATACGACGAGAGCGTACCTAAAGCCCGTCTGTATGGTCGCTACGCTACGCACATTTGGGTGTGGATAGAAACCTTGTCACTGTCTATCAAAGACAGCATGTGCGGCTTCCGCGCCTACCCAGTGGTGAAAACGGTCGCCGTGTTGAACAAGTACAACATCGGCAAACGCATGGATTTTGATATCGAAATTCTGGTGCGAATGTACTGGGAAGGCGTCGATATTGATTTTGTTCCAACGCGCGTGATCTACCCTGAAGGTGGCATTTCCCACTTCGACGCATTGTGGGATAACGTCAAGATAAGCTGGATGCACACTCGCCTATTTTTTGGCATGTTGCCGCGCATTCCTTCGCTACTCGCCAGAAAGCGCCGTCATACAGACGACAGCAATGCCCACTGGTCGAAACGAAAAGAACAAGGCACGATTTTAGGCATCAAAACCTTGCTCGCGGTTTACCGCTTGTTCGGTAGAAAAGCGTTCGACCTGATTTTAAAGTTAGTCATGCGCTACTACCACTTCACGGGTAAATCTGCCCGCGAAGCGTCTGAGATTTACCTGCAAAACTTGCAGCGCTACGCAGCGCAGCAGAACATCGCACTACCAAAACAGTTGGACAGCTATCATCACCTGCTTTCTTTTGGGCGAACCATGCTCGACAAACTAGCAGCATGGCAAGGTGACTTTAATGTCGACAACCTAACCATTCACGGCCAGCATCATTTCAAAGAGATGGCGCAGAAAAAACAAGGCGTGCTCATTTTAGGCTCGCACCTTGGCAATATCGAACTCTGCCGCGCGCTTGGTCGTCGACACTCTCATGTCAAAATCAATGCCTTGGTATTTACCCAACACGCTGAACAATTTAATGCGGTAATGAAGGCGGTAAACCCAAATTCGGAACTGAATCTGATTCAAGTCAGCTCAATGGGACCAGACACCGCGATTCTGCTTCAACAAAAAATCGAGCAAGGCGAATGGGTGGTGATCGTTGGTGATCGCACATCTACCAGCAAAGAAAATCGTGTCGTTTGGGCAGATTTTCTTGGTAAACCTGCACCATTCCCGCAAGGCCCATTCATGCTTGCCTCGGTATTAAAAGCGCCGGTTTACCTACTCTTCGGTCTACGCGACGACGAAGCGAACACTCCGCATTTTAATGTGTACTTTGAACACTTTAGTGACCAAATCACGCTACCGCGCAAGGAGCGTCAGCAGGCACTAGAACACGTGGTTCAACAGTACGCACACAGATTAGAACACCACACACTGCAAGCGCCGTTACAGTGGTACAACTTTTTTAACTTCTGGACTTTAAGTAATCAGCCACATGACAAACAACAATAATCACAACATCACTTTTGGTGCCCAATCTTTAACCATCGAAGATGTCGTTGCCATTGCTCAAGGTGCAAAGGCAAACATGAACACCTCGCCAGAATTTACCGCGAAAATTGATCGTGGCGTGGCGTTTCTGGAACGATTACTGAAAGAAGAAGGCGTTATTTACGGCGTGACTACGGGTTACGGAGATTCATGTACTGTGGCGATTCCACCCGCTCTTGTGGATGAACTTCCGTTGCACCTTACGCGCTTCCATGGCTGTGGCTTAGGTCAAATCCTTTCTCATGAGCAAGCTCGCGCGGTGTTGGCGACCCGTTTGTGTTCATTGTCGCAAGGCGTATCTGGCGTGTCTCACGATCTGTTGAACCAAATCGTTACGCTTATCAATCACGATATTGCGCCGCGTATTCCACAAGAAGGCTCGGTGGGCGCAAGCGGCGATTTAACGCCTCTGTCTTACCTAGCGGCGACCTTAATTGGCGAGCGTGAAGTGCTTTACAAAGGCGATGTGCGACCAACACAAGAAGTATTTGCAGAGCTGGACATTGAGCCAATTCGCCTAAAACCAAAAGAAGGTTTGGCGTTAATGAACGGTACATCCGTGATGACTGCCCTCGCCTGTCTTGCCTACAAACGCGCAGAATACCTAGCTCAGCTATGCACCAAGATTACCGCGATGGTCTCTGTGGGTATGCAAGGTAATGACTTCCACTTTGATGAAGCGCTGTTTGCGGTAAAACCTCACCCTGGTCAACAGCAAGTTGCGGCTTGGCTGCGTGATGATCTTAATGCTGAACGTCCGCCACGCAATAGCGACCGACTGCAAGATCGCTACTCGCTGCGTTGCGCGCCACACGTAATTGGCATGGTGCAAGACTCACTGCCTTGGCTACGTCAATTGATCGAGAATGAACTAAATAGTGCCAACGACAATCCAATTATCGATGGCGACAACGAGCGCGTTCTGCACGGCGGTCACTTCTACGGTGGTCATATCGCAATGGCGATGGATACGTTGAAAGTGAACATTGCCAACTTAGCTGATTTGCTGGATCGTCAGATGGCGCAATTGATGGATTACAAGTTCAATAACGGCCTGCCGTTTAACTTAACCGGTGCAGAAGGCGAACGTAAACCGATCAACCACGGCTTTAAAGCGGTTCAGATTGGTATCTCAGCTTGGACGGCAGAAGCGTTGAAAAACACCATGCCAGCGAGCGTTTTTTCTCGCTCAACCGAATGTCACAACCAAGACAAAGTGAGCATGGGCACCATTGCGGCTCGTGATTGCCTACGCGTACTTGAGTTAACAGAGCAAGTTGCTGCGGCTTCTCTCCTAGCAAGCGTTCAAGCGGTTGAGATTCGTCGTCGTCATAACGAATTGGACGAACACCACATGAGTCAGAGTTTGCGAGTAATTCGTGACGCCGTACTGAGCGAGTTTGAATTTGTGACTGAAGATCGCCCATTGGAACAAGATTTGCGCCATTTCATTGAACGCATTCAGCAACGTCATTGGCCACTCTACGCGGAGGTATAATGCAAGAGCAGGTTCTCTACCCATTAGAAGCGGAGGTGACTATGGTCACCTCATTCCAAGATGCTGACCCGATGGGCGTGATATATCACGGCAACTTCTTTCGGTATTTTGAAGAAGCGCGTCGTGTGCTGATGGAGAAGATCCAATACAGCTATCGCGATATGCAAGACTCTGGGTACATGTGGCCGATCATCGACACGCGCGTTAAATACGTGAAGGCGATTCCGTTTAATCACACCATTCGTATTACCGCGCAACTCACTGAGTGGGAAAACCGCTTACGTGTGGATTACGTGATTTACGACGCCGAAACGAATCAACGTATGTGCAAAGCGCATACAACGCAAGTAGCCGTATCCATTGAAAAGCAAGAGATGTGCTTTGTTTCTCCAGCAGTCTTTTTAGATAAAGTAGAGCGATGGCACAACCATGGGAGCCTGAACTAATGCAAAAGTGGTTACTCTCTTTTTTGCTAATATTTTCTGTTTCAGCACTGGCAACACCGACAGTAAATGTAACGGATTTGGCATCGCTTCAACAGCAGTTGTCTCAGCATGAAATCGTACGCGGAAATTTTACGCAGCAGCGTCATCTGGAAATGTTTAGTCAACCTTTAACCTCTAAAGGTCAGTTCACACTGAGCAAAACACATGGCTTGTTGTGGCAACAAACAGAACCTTTCGCAGTCAATTTGGTATTGACGGAAAACAAACTTCGTCAGACTTTTGCCGACCAAGCTCCGAAAACGATCTCTGCACAAGAAAACCCAATGGCGTTCTACTTTAGCCACGTGTTTTTATCCGTGTTCCACGGGGATACTTCTGCACTGCAAGAACAATTCACACTCGATTTTTCAGTTGAGAACAATCAATGGCAGCTCGTTTTAGTGCCCAAGCAGTCGCCATTAAATGCGGTGTTTCAATCCATCACTCTTTCCGGTAAAACGCACATTGATCGCCTAACCCTACAAGAGCTGCGTGGCGATAAGACCGAAATCACGTTTACGAACCAGACCTCTCTACCTCAGGAACTCACGGATGCCGAAGACGCTCAATTCCGTTTCTAAACTCAGTCTCGGCACTCACACCTTTGCTCTGGTTTGGCTCAATCTCGTTGTTTTAGCGGGCGCGTTGCTACTCAAACAATGGGTTTGGAGTGCAGAATCTCCGATTGAGACCAACATTTTAAAACTGCTGCCGAAGAACCAACAAAACCCGGTGGCTGAGCAAGCCTTTGAGTCGGTCTCGGCAAGTATGAGCGACAAAGTCATTTTCGTGATCACAGCGCCGGACAAAAATGCCCTTTTTGCAGCGGCCGCTGAATTTGATAAGGGGTTACGCCAAAGTAATCATTTTCGCGATGTGGTAGGGAAAATCTCACCTCAAGAACAGCAAGCTTGGGCGAGTTACTACTTTAAGCACCGCTTCCAATTGCTGACGCCTGAACAACGAGAACGTTTAAGCCAAAATCCAGAACAGCAAGTGCAGCGTGTGATTCAGTCGCTGTACAACCCGTTTTCTGGAGTGACCGGGCAAGAGTTACAAAGTGACCCTTTCTTGCTATTTCGTGATTATTTAAGCCAAGTTACCCAGCAATCGTCCTCTTTCCGATTGGATAACGGCTATCTGTCCGTCGAAAAAGACGGTGCTCAATACTTGCTTATTACTGCCGAGCTAAAAGACTCGCCTTATAGCCTAACGGGGCAGCTTGCAGTCCCTGATATTCAATCGCTAGAACAAAGCGTCGCGCAGAAATATGGCGCTGAAGTCGCACATACTGGCGTTCTATTTTACGCCGACTTTGGTACGCAAAGTGCAAAATCGGAGATCAGCACCATCGGTGTGTTTTCTCTGCTCGGTATCATTGCATTGTTCGTGTTGGTCTTTCGTAGTGTGATGCCTCTGTCTCTGGCACTGCTTTCCATCACCATTGGTTTGCTCGTTGCGTTGTCCGTTACGACGTGGATTTTTGGAAAAATCCATCTGTTCAGCTTAGTGTTTGGCGCAAGTTTAATCGGTGTGTCTATCGACTACGCATTCCACTACCTAACCGAACGTCTTGCGGCGGGAAATGAATGGGATAGCGAGCAAGGATTAAAGCACATTTTCATAGCGATCACACTTGGCTTAATCACCAGTTTGATCGGCTATTTGGGCATGTTGGTGGCACCGTTTCCTGGTTTGCAGCAGCTTGCGCTGTTTTCATCCATTGGTCTGATTGCCGCTTACATCACTGTGGTGGCTTGGTATCCGATACTGGCTCGTAACCCATCGAGCACCATTTCGACTTTACCGGGACAATCATTGTTGGAGAAATGGTTAACGCTTTGGAATCACCCTCGAATTAAAGTCGGATTGCCGATGTTATGTGTGGTTGCGAGTGGCTTTTTCTTGCTGCAATTGAACTACGATGACGACATTCGTCTGCTGCAAACGATGCCGAAAGATCTCAAGCAGCAAGAAACCTTGATTACGACGCTCAGTGGCATGCAATCTTCACAGCAAATGCTGGTCGTTACCGCCGACGATGACGAAAACCTAATGAAAAAGCTGGAGTCTTTGACGCCAACATTAGAAGCGTGGAAAGCGGACAGCACCATCGAAAGCTACCAGAGTCTGAGTCGCTACTTGAGCTCGGTAGAGCGTCAGCAACAAGACTATCAATTGATTCGCGATCTTTACGCAACACAATCCAGCCCACTAGCTTCCGGACTGAGCTTAAGTAAAAAGCCTAAAATGGACGCCGACTTTATCCCTGTCACGGTTGATCAGTACTTGCAAAACCCAGTATCAGCGCCTGTGCGTTTTCTCCATTTGGGTAAAATTAAAGGAAAATCGGCAACGGTAGTGGTGTTAAACCAATTGCAAGACTCCGCCGTTGTTAAGTCTTTTGCCAAATCGCAGCCTGACGTTGTCTACCTAAACAAAGCAGAAGAAATTTCCGCCCTATTTGGTGAATACCGAATCAAAATCATGGAGCTGTTGGCAGCCGCCAGTACTATGATCTTTCTGGTGTTAATCAAGCGGTACGGTCTGCAACACAGTTGGCGAGTTTTACTGCCATCATTGATTGCTTGTGCGTGCGGTCTGGCAACTGCTGTCGCGATGGGAACAACATTAAACCTGTTCAACTTGCTTGGCTTGGTGCTCATTCTTGGTATCGGAATCGATTACACTCTGTTCTTTGCCGAGAAAGCCCGCAGCGTGAGCACACTATTGGCGATCACCCTTTCGGCAATAACCACTATGCTGTCATTTGGGTTGCTGTCACTAAGCCAAACTCACGCGATTCACAGTTTCGGCATTACGGTGTTAAGTGGTATTTTTGTTGCTTGGCTGCTCTCTCCGATTGCGATTAAAACAGAGGAAACGACGTCATGATTTTTAACCATGCTTTTCGCTGCGCGACGTTAATCGTACTGAGTCTGTTTTTAAGTGCATGCAGCTTGGTACCTCACCAATCGACGCCTCAAGTCGATATTGCTGAGAACACCCAAGTTAACTTACCGACTCCAGCCAGCTTGGGCTATCAGTTGACGGCCAGCCAATTGATTACGGCCTCTTGGGTAATTGACGGCAAACCCACATCTGAGCAACTTCCGGTGCAACTGCAAGTGACTAGCAACGAAGTGGTACTGGCAGGCTTCTCATCTTGGGGGACGCGAGTGCTCTCGTTGTCTTACGATGGAGAACAAATCCAAACCGAAGTACTCAACGGTTTGCAAGGTACGCTACCGCAGCCAGAACAGGTATTATTTAACCTGATGATCACGCTCTGGCCGAGTTCAGCTTGGGAAGGATCGTTAAATGAGGTAAGGTGGCAAATGATTGATAAAAATAATTCTCGCGCCATCTTTGATAGCGACGGTGAAAAGATCATTGAGATTCAATACAGTTCTTCTAACAAATTAGAGGGTAAGATTGATTTTCACCACCTCAAGCATCAGTTTTCAATTTCTATTCAGACACTGCAACATCAGATTAATTAAGAACAATTTAGAACAACAATATGCCTAATCGCTCTCCTCAACCTTTGTATATTCAGGCCTGTGGTTTCCACTCCGCAATGGGACAAGATGACGCCATCATCCACCAGTGTTTATCGGGAGCGAAACCATCCAACATGGTGGTTGACCAAGACATTTTGAATTCAGGCCGACAAACAGTAATCGGTCGAATTGCACAGCCGTTACCGCAATTACCACCAGCTTTCAGCCGGTTTGATACAAGAAACAACCGCCTCGCACTTTCGGCTTTGCAGCAAATCGAAAGCGACGTTCATAACGCCATTGCTGTATATGGCCGTGACCGTATCGCGGTCGTGATCGGCACCAGCACATCTGGCATTTCAGATGGCGAAATCGCGTTTGGAGATAAGCTGGCAAACGGCGAGTTTCCTGCCGACTACCATTACGCCAAACAAGAGCTTGGCAACTGCAGCGATTTTATTGCCGCCTACTTTGATTTGAGCGGCCCACATTACTCAGTTTCAACCGCCTGTTCTTCTAGTGGTCGTGTCTTTTTAACCGCGCAACGCCTGATTCGCTCGGGCATTGTTGATGCCGTCATTGTGGGTGGCGTGGATACCATTTGTCGCCTAACGCTAAACGGTTTTAACGGTTTAGAAGCCCTATCCGATACTCTTTGCAAACCATTTGACCAACATCGCAACGGCATCAATATCGGCGAAGCCGCAGCATTAATGTTGCTAAGCAAAACACCCGCGCCTGTTGCCCTTCTCGGAGCTGGCGATAGCTCAGACGCGCACCACATTTCCGCACCACATCCAGAAGGGTTAGGCGCAGAAGAAGCGATGAAAAAAGCGTTGGCCAATGCAGGACTAACAGCACAAGACATTGGTTACATCAACGCGCATGGCACAGCAACGCCGTTAAACGATGCGATGGAAAGCAAAGCCATTCACCGCTGCTTTGGTGACTCCGTCCCTGTGAGCTCTACAAAGCCACTTACCGGACACACATTAGGTGCAGCAAGTGCAACGGAAGCCGCTATCGCTTGGCATATTCTCAAGTACAACCTTGACTTGCCAATGCAACACTGCGAAACCAAGGCAGACGATATCCATATATCGTTAGTTGAGACGCCAACCAAACTTGGCAACAAAGCGATTCTCAGCAACTCTTTTGCTTTTGGTGGCAACAATATTAGTCTTATTTTTGGTTACGATCATGACTAAACTTCCTCCCATCGAACAACTTTTGCCACACGACAAACCAATGATCTTGGTTGATCGTGCTATAGATGTTCAACAAGATACGATTCACTGCCAGGTTGATATCGCAGAACACAACCCGTTCTTCGACTCGGCCTCTCAAACCGTGCCTGCTTACGTTGGCATTGAGTTTATGGCGCAATCTGTCGCAGCGTGGTCTGGTTACCACGCATTAATGAAAGAACAAGCGCCACCGATTGGCTTTTTACTTGGTAGCCGTCGATACACGTCTGAATGCGATGCGTTTTCTCGCGGACAAATGCTCGATGTGTATGCCGAAAAAGTCATGGAAGATAACGGTATGGCGGTATTTTCTGCCCGTATTGAGCTACAAGGAACTGTTGTAGCGACTTGCCAATTGAACGTTTACGTTCCATCAGAAGAAAAATTACAAGAAATGAAAATCAGGAGTCAACAATGACCCGACAAGTCCTCGTTACAGGTGCCAGCAAAGGCATCGGTAAAGCCATTGCCGTTCAATTAGCCAAAGATGGTTTCCAAATCATTGTCCATTACATGGGCGATCAACAAGGCGCGCAAGATACCCTAGACACCATCGAACAGCATGGTGGTAACGGTCGTCTTATCCAATTCGACATCAGTGACCGCGCAGATTGTCGTGAGAAGCTAGAAGCCGATATTGCCGAACACGGCGCTTACTATGGCGTCGTAAACAACGCTGGCATCACAAAAGATACCGCTTTCCCTGCGATGACCGAAGAAGAATGGGATGGTGTGATTCATACCAACCTAGATAGCTTCTACAACGTTCTTCACCCTTGTGTTATGCCAATGGTGCAAAAGCGTAAAGGTGGTCGAATTGTTACCCTTGCATCAGTATCTGGCCTGATGGGTAACCGTGGTCAAACCAACTACAGCGCAGCAAAAGCGGGCGTAATTGGTGCAACAAAATCACTCGCACTTGAGCTGGCAAAACGCAAAATCACCGTTAACTGCGTTGCACCGGGACTTATCGACACAGGCATGGTAGACGAACACGTAAAAGAACACGCGATGCCGCAAATTCCTTTGCGCCGCATGGGAGAACCAGAAGAAGTCGCTGGTTTAGTCAGTTACCTTATGTCTGACATCGCAGGCTATGTAACTCGCCAAGTCATTTCGGTAAACGGAGGCCTAGTATGAGCCGTCGAGTTGTTGTAACCGGAATGTCGGGTGTGACTGCGTTTGGTAACGATTGGCAATCTGTCGAGCCAAAACTGCGTGACTGCCAGAACGCGACGCAATACATGCCTTCTTACGAACAGTATGATGGTTTGAACACCAAGCTCGCGGCACCAATTTTAGATTTTGAACTGCCAAAGCACTACAAGCGCAAGCAAGTACGCGGCATGGGGCGTGTTTCTAAATTGGCGACCGTCGCAACAGAAAACGCACTGAGCCAAGCAGGTTTGATTGGTAACGACGTACTCACCAACGGCCAAACGGGTATCGCATACGGCTCATCAACAGGCAGTACTGACGCAATCGGCGCATTTGGTGTCATGCTGAATGAGAAAACCACTAAAGCGATCACCGCAACGACTTACGTGCAGATGATGCCGCATACCACGGCAGTGAACGTTGGTCTATTTTTCGGTTTGAAAGGCCGAGTGATCCCAACCAGCAGTGCATGTACCTCCGGCAGCCAAGCAATCGGCTACGCCTACGAAGCGATCAAACACGGCTACCAAACGGTCATGGTTGCTGGTGGCGCTGAAGAATTGTGCCCAACGGAATCCGCTGTCTTCGATACCCTTTTTGCCACCAGTCTGAAGAATGAAGCCCCGAAAAGCACACCAAGACCTTATGACTCCGATCGCGATGGTTTGGTGATTGGTGAAGGAGCGGGAACGCTGGTTCTGGAAGAGTACGAGCACGCCATCGCTCGTGGCGCGAAAATCTATGCAGAAATCATCGGTTTTGCCAGCAACTGTGATGCCGCACACGTCACTCAACCACAGATGGAAACCATGCAAATCTGTATGGAAATGGCTATGCAAAACGCAGGGATTCCTGCTGAGAAGATCGATTATGTATCTGCTCACGGCACTGCCACCGACCGCGGTGATATTGCAGAAAGCAACGCAACAGCGAATGCTCTGGGCAAAGTGCCAATCAGTTCACTCAAGAGCTACTTTGGCCACACACTAGGCGCCTGTGGCGCGATTGAAGCGTGGCTAGGTTTAGAAATGATGCACACAGGCTGGTTCAACCCAACGCTCAACCTAGAAAACCTCGACGAGCAATGTGGCGATTTAGACTACATTGCCGGACAAGGCCGAGAGCTGGACGTGAAATATTTGATGAGTAACAACTTCGCCTTTGGCGGCATCAACACCTCCATCATCTTTAAAAAGATGTAATGCCCTTAGTAAATGCAAAAGCGCTGGTTAACCAGCGCTTTTTTGTTAGTTGAAGGCAACTGAACGATGCTTACAACGATAGATATCAGCAGAAACAGATGTTGGAGTTTGTCCTTCAGACTCAATAATATTAGTCACATGATATCGATTGCCACCCGCCATGTAGACTTGGTTAGACAACTCATCAAAAAGAGAGCCCTTCTGGCTTTCTGATACAACTTTGTTTCCAATCACTTTGCATTCATTGTTTTCGACTTCAGCAAACGAGATGGGTTGAACTTCATTTGCACCCGGTAGTAGTTTAACTTTCTCAGCTTCTGAGCTGATGTTGGCAACCTGACAATCATAAAGCTCTGCAACAACACTAGATGGGCGTCCACGGCTAGTATCTAAAACGGTTGCAATATGGTATCGGTTTCCGCCAGAAGCGTAAGTTTGATTCTTAAGCATACGATCCACATTGTTTGGATGAACATCCTCGATCGTGTAAGAGTCAACCATTCTGCAATTAAGGTTTTTAATTGCAATATCAGTAATTGGGGTGATATTTGTTGCTTGGGGTAAAACACGAACTTTGCGTGTAACACATCCACTTAAAAGAGTAACAATCAATGCAGTAAAAATTAGTTTTTTCATGAATTGGAGCATCAAAAATAAAGCTAGTGTAAGAGAGCTAAGTTAATAAGTTTAAGACAAGATCGACAAAGCCCCGACAACTCAAAGAGTTATCGGGGCTTTTAGAATAAATGGCACGCCCTATTGGATTCGAACCAATGACCACATCCTTAGAAGGGACGTGCTCTATCCAGCTGAGCTAAGGGCGCGCTACAGGGACAGGATTATACGAGTTCAAACGGGTAAATCAACGGGTTTTCATAACATTCTGATCTGAATGCTTAAAAAAAGTCCATCAAAACGCTTAATGTTCAAAAACACCACAAGGCAAACGTTTGCGTATGGATGTTAATTAGAATTTCTGCGACAATGCGCCGCAGATAATTTGCCTTCTTAATTTATAAGGAAAGTCATGACTGCTCAAAATATAGACGGAACTCTCATTTCCCAAACTGTTCGATCTGAAGTTGCAGCACGTGTTAAAGCTCGCGTCGCAGCAGGTTTACGCGCTCCTGGCCTAGCAGTTGTTCTAGTGGGTGAAGACCCAGCATCTCAAGTTTACGTGGGCAGCAAACGCCGCGCTTGTGAAGAAGTTGGCTTTGTATCCAAGTCGTTTGACCTTCCGGCTTCAACATCTGAAGAGGAGCTGCTTGCTCTTATCAATGAGTTGAACAACGACAACGAAATTGACGGCATTTTAGTTCAGTTGCCACTTCCTGCTGGTATTGATACCACACACGTTCTAGAACGTATTCATCCAGAAAAAGACGTGGATGGCTTCCACCCTTACAACGTTGGTCGTCTTGCGCAGCGTATTCCTAAGCTTCGCTCTTGTACGCCTAAAGGCATCATTACCCTACTCGACCGTTACAACATCGAGCTTCGTGGTAAACATGCAGTTGTGGTTGGCGCATCAAACATTGTTGGTCGTCCAATGACGCTTGAGCTGCTGCTTGCTGGTTGTACAACAACGACATGTCACCGTTTTACCAAAGATCTAGAAAGCCACGTACGTCAAGCTGACGTTGTTGTGGTCGCGGTAGGTAAGCCAAACTTCATCCCTGGCGAGTGGATTAAAAAAGGCGCAGTGGTTGTCGATGTAGGCATTAACCGTCTTGATTCAGGCAAGCTAGTGGGCGATGTGGAATACGACAAAGCACGCGAAAGCGCGAGTTTCATTACTCCGGTTCCTGGTGGTGTTGGCCCAATGACCGTAGCAAGCTTGATTGAGAACACGATGTTGGCTTGCGAGCAGTTCCATACTGAACAATAACATCAATCTTGAGATACGAAAAAGGCTCCGCAAGGAGCCTTTTTGCTAATTTTAGATATCTATTTCAATTACAGACTTAAAATCACACCCGCAATAGAAGCACTCATCAAGTTCGCCATAACGCCGGCAATAATCGCGCGGAAACCATGCTTAGAAACAAATGCACGCTTCTCTGGTACCAAGGAACCCAATCCGCCGATCAGCATTGCCATACTAGAGATGTTTGCAAAACCACACAGTGCGAAAGTCACGATAGCTTGAGAGTGAGCACTTAGCTGAGATTTCACTTCTGCTAGTTGGATGAAAGCAACAAACTCGTTCACCACGATCTTGTTACCGATAAGCGAGCCCGCCGTAATCGCCTCTTCCCATGGCACACCTAACAACCATGCGACAGGTGCAAATACGTAGCCTAAGATAAGCTCAAAGCTTAGTGGCGTACCAATAAGGTCTCCAACCCAACCTAGCATCCCGTTCAGCAACGCGATTACGCTGATGAACGCTAACAACGTACCACCTACAGACACAGCGATACGAACACCCGCCATTGCGCCATCGGCTAACGCTTCAACCACGTTAGTTGCGCGTGGAATTTCCACTTGGCTAATGTCGATATCTGGTGCTTTGTTCACATCTTCTGGCATGAGAATTTTCGCCATCAACAAGCCTGCGGGCGCAGACATAAAGGCAGCAGCGATAAGGTAGTTAAGATCAACACCCAACGAGGCATAACCTACCAACGTACCACCAGCTACTGATGCCAAACCACCTGTCATTACCGCAAAGAACTGCGAATCAGTCATGTGCTTTAGGTAGGGTTTCACCATAAGTGGCGCTTCGATAGTGCCGACAAAAATGTTCGCCGTTGCAGACAAAGACTCAGCACGACCAATGCCAAGAAGCTTTTGAATACCACCACCAATGAAGTTGATAACTTTTGGCATCACACCAATGTGATAAAGACCGGAGATAAGAGAGGAGAAGAAAACGATGATACCCAGTACATTGATCGCAAAGGTGAAGCCCCCTGTCGCCAAATTACCAAATAAAAACGCGATGCCTTCTTGACCGTAGTTGATCAAATTCGACACGACGCTGCTTACTGAATTCAGCGCATCTCGTCCTGCTGGTACATATAAAACCAACAATGCAAACAGCACCTGTAAAGCAAACGCAAACGCCACCGTTCTCAGCTTTATATTTTTTCTATTTGTAGAAAGTAGCCATGCTACGAATAGTATGGCTACGATACCAATAATTGAGTTCATAAAATGAATCCGACAGAAGGGGGATATGGAAGGCACCGGATTGTATAGCGGACTCAAAATGGCGCAAGTTGAGGATGTTAACAGTGTGAAAAGTTCAAGCGAACAATAATTAACCACAAAAATAACTAATTGAATTTATTATAGATAAACGTTTGCCTGCTTTTATTGTTTCCATATGGAAAAGATGTTTCTAGATTTGGAAAAATTTTGTGAGACAAATCACCTTATGCAACCACTGAATAGTCGAAAAATGTTTTGCTTAGAGAAAATCGACTACAAACACCTCTTGAACGTTATTAATGAATCTACTTGGGAATAGAGATGTAAGGTGCGAGGCGCTGATCCCAGTGACACGGGTTGCCAATTTTCTGTTTAATAAAGTTGATAACGGCTGATATTTTTTTCGGCATGTGCTGACGACTTGGGTACACCGCATAAAATGGCATCGATTGGCTCGCTTTCCAGTCTGGCAATAGTTGAATCAACTTACCCGTTCTGAACTCATCACCAAGCAAGTACGTTGCGAGATACGCAATCCCCCATCCAGCAATCGCGGCGTCACGTACGGCTTCTGCTAAATCGACAGAGTAATTGCCGGAGACTTTTACGTTGAGCTCTTGTTGTCCCTTGGTAAATGCCCATCCTGTGTAATCACGCTCCCAACTGCGATAGATCAAGCAGTTGTGCAAAGACAAGTCGTTCGGTTCAGTCGGAGTATCATACTTAAGCAAATAATCCGGCGATGCTGCCACCACAAACTGGCAGTCCGTCAAACGCTGCGCAATGTAGCCCTCTGGTAGGTGCTCATTGTTTGTTACCCACAGATCGAGCCCTTCCGCCAGCATATCGACCTTGTAGTCAAACAAATGCACTTCCACTTGAAGCTGTGGATACAACTCACGCAGCTCTTGAATCGCAGGAATGATGTGCAGCGTTCCAAATGATTGAGATAACCCGAGGCGAACCAGCCCAGCCACTTCATCCCTTTGGCTTTCCATTTCTAACGTCGCACTACTCACCGCCTGCACCACTTGTTCACAATGATGATAAAACGTTTTTCCCGCTTCGGTAGGCGTAAAACTACGCGTGGTGCGTTGAACAAGCTTGATACCAAGAGATTCCTCTAACTGACTAAGCTGTTTGCTGACGTGAGATACTGACACTCCAAGGCTTTTCGCCGCCGCAGTAAAGTTTTTATGTTTGATCAATGCAGAAAAGATCACCATTTGCGCAGCACGTTCAGATAACACGCAGTACCTCGATAAGAATGTGGGAAAAACAAAGGGCTCCGAAGAGCCCTTATAAAACAGTATTTACTAACGAACTAGAATGAAATGCGATCAGCAAGATGGCTGACGGCAAGCGCGAAGTAGTAAGAGCGGTTCCACTTCATCAGTACGTTATAGTTATTGTAAACCAGATAAGTACGACCGTTTTCATCGTCAGGCATGATAAGCCATGCTTGGATATCTTCATTCAATTTAGGTAACGGACTGCCATCGTACTTCGTGATGCCAAGTTTACTCCATTCCTGAAGATATTTGCCTTTTTCTGCCCCGCGTCCTTCTAGGCTACGATCAATCCCTTTCGGCACTTTCACTTGGCGCCCCCAAGTAAACTTATCGTCCCAGCCAGACTCGCTCAAGTAGTTAGCAGTAGATGCAAACACATCCGCTTTTGATTGCCAGATGTCTTTTTTTCCGTCTCCGTTACCATCGGCGGCAAAACGTAGGAAAGAGCTTGGCATAAATTGACACTGTCCCATAGCACCAGCCCAAGAACCTTTAAAATTATCTAGCTCGATATGGCCTTGATCAAGGATTTGCAGCGCCGCCATGGTCTCTTTGCGGAAAAATTCTTCACGACGACCTTCAAATGCCATCGTTGACAACGCATCAATTACGCGGAAGTTACCTGTAAACTTGCCAAAGTTACTTTCTACACCCCAGAGCGCAACAATAAAGCGAGGTTGCACGCCGTATTGATCGCCTATGCGCTTAAGCTCCGCATAGTGCTCTTTGTATAGTGCTTTGGCTTGCTTTACTTTCCACTCAGGGACTGCACGAGGAATGTATTCATCCAACGTCAGTTTTTTCTCTGGTTGGTTGCGGTCTGCTGTTACTGCTCTCGGCTTGTATTCAACATTTGCGAAAGCGGCACTGATTACCTGCTCTGAGATACCTTGGTTACGCGCTTCTGCACGCAATTTATCTAAGTATTCTTCAAAACCCTCGCTACTTGCAAAGGCTGAGGTACATACGCCAACGCTAAGCATTGTAGCCAGTATTTTTTTCATATTGCCCTCCTTGAGCAAGGCAGAAGTCTCAGAAAGAAACCGAGTTACTGTTCGTTCTTTTGCTGAGCTTTTTGTTCTTTGTACTTTTCTAATAGGTTTTCCGGCGGTGGAGGAACCTGCAGAAAGAAGCCATCATTTTGTAATGAAGCCTTCACTTTTTCGATATCTACTTGTGCCAATTTACGACCATCAAGTTTAATCGTCATGACAGGAATAGGCTTACCGAACATCTGCATTAAGGTGTCAGGAACCTGTGAAAAATCATCCTTTTTCGGGATATAGAGATAAGTACCTTCTTTTTTCGAGCTTTTATAAATAGAACAAAGCATGACACGCCTTTTATGCTGATTTACCCGCTTTGAATGCGGATTGAGTTGAAAACGTAAAATTCTCGCAAACTTAATTGCAAATTTGAGATTAATTCGCCTATTTGCCTGCTAGAGAACTTGCTGCGTCAAAGGATGAAATATAACATGACAGACCTAGTTTAAGGCAACGCTCTTTCAACAGAGGCAAGAAGTCCACGATGACCCATTCACCAGACCTTAAAGGTAGCAGTTTTACTTTGTCAGTTTTACACCTTTCTGACAATGAGATCGCAAATACTGTCGAATTTTTGCAAGAAAAAGTTTCTCAAGCACCTTCTTTCTTCGCATCCGCGCCTTTGGTAATCAATATAGCAAAAGTACAAGGCGACATTGATTTCCCTGCGCTTAAACAAGGCATCGCAGATGCTGGGTTTATTCCAGTCGGTATAACGGGCAGTAAAGACAAACGTGTACAAAACCTTGCCTCAGAAGCTGGCTTCGCCATCATGTCTGCAAGTAAATCACCTAGCCAAGCTCCAGCGAAAATGGCACCGACTAAAGTTGTGCGTACGCCAGTTCGTTCTGGTCAGCAAATTTACGCAAAAGACGGTGATTTAGTCGTACTGGCGCACGTAAGCGCTGGCGCAGAAGTGATTGCAGATGGCTCTATTCATATTCATGGCACCTTGCGCGGCCGTGCTATTGCAGGCGCAAGTGGTCAGCAGGAAGCGCGTATTATTTGCCACGATTTACAAGCTGAACTGGTCTCCATTGCGGGCGATTACTGGTTAAGCGATCAAATTGAGAGTGAGTACTGGCAAAAGAAAGTGATGATCAGTAAAGCCGAAGAATCATTACATTTAGAAGTACTCGCGATTTAGTCTAAAAAGGAAAAAAAATGGCACGCATTATTGTAGTAACGTCTGGTAAAGGTGGCGTTGGTAAAACCACTTCAAGCGCAGCCATCGCCTCTGGTCTTGCTCTGAAAGGGAATAAGACCGCGGTGATCGATTTCGATATCGGCTTGCGTAACCTCGACCTAATCATGGGTTGTGAGCGCCGTGTAGTTTATGACTTTGTGAACGTCATTAACGGCGAAGCGACATTAAACCAAGCACTAATCAAAGATAAGCGCACAGATAATCTTTTCATTCTTCCAGCATCCCAAACTCGTGACAAAGATGCGCTAACGAAAGACGGCGTGCAACGAGTTTTCACTGAGCTAGATGAAATGGGCTTTGATTTCATCATCTGTGACTCACCAGCAGGTATCGAGCAAGGCGCGCTCATGGCGTTGTACTACGCAGATGAAGCGATTGTAACGACTAACCCTGAAGTATCTTCAGTACGCGACTCAGACCGCATTCTAGGTATCCTAGATTCTAAGTCTCTACGCGCTGAGCAAGGGCTAGAGCCAGTGAAGCAACACCTTCTACTGACACGTTACAACCCTACGCGTGTAAACCAAGGTGAAATGTTGAGTGTGGAAGACGTAGAAGAAATCCTACACATCCCACTATTGGGCGTGATTCCTGAAAGCCAAGCGGTACTTAACGCATCAAACAAAGGTGTGCCGGTCACATTCGACGAAAACACCGATGCGGGCATGGCGTACTCTGACACTGTTGATCGCTTACTAGGCAATCAAGTTGAATTTCGTTTCCTTACTGAGGAGAAGAAAGGACTCTTTAAACGACTGTTCGGAGGCTAGACATGTCATTATTAGAATTTTTCCGCCCGCAGAAAAAAACGTCTGCAAGTCTGGCGAAAGAGCGCTTACAAATCATCGTGGCTGAACGCCGCAGCCAAAATGACCCTGCGCCTTCGTACTTACCTCAGCTTAAAGAAGACATTCTGAAGGTGATCAGTAAATACGTAGACATTGACCCGAACATGGTTGATTTAACCTTTGAGCATAAGGATGACGACATTTCTGTACTTGAGCTCAACGTGAAACTGCCTGACGACGAAAAGTAAGGCTTTATTCTCAACGCAATATGCGGCGCACAACAATGTACGTGTCAAAAAAAGGTTGACCATTTGGTCAACCTTTTTAGTTTGCACTTATTTCAACGCCTTATTCATTTTTTCGCCCAATAACTCTAGACGCCAACCTTGCATAACATCAGGCAAGCGAGCAGGATCACGATCCTTCTTCCACACCCAACTGATGAGCTGGTTAATCTGCTTTTTCGATGCTAAAAACTCGGTCGCTAACCCTGATTTTTGCGCAGCACTTTTCACGACATCTTTCATGTTTTTGAAAACTTGCTTATAGCCAGGGTAATCCATCAGGCGATCAATTTTAGCTGGGTATTCTTCTGGTGGCGTTTGCTTAGCCTTTTTCACGATGGCCGCAATTTTAGTACCGTGACGATTGACCGCGCGGCTATCCATCCCTTCCGCTTCCATCTTTTTAAAGCTTGTTAAACCTAAACGAGCAACCGTTAGCAAATCACCTTCTTTGAAAATGAAGTTTAGTGCCAAGTCGCGCTTGATTGCTTCACGATAACGCCAAGTCGCTAGCGGCTTTAACACAGCTAACTCTGACGGTTTAAGTTGCCACGCTCCTTTAATATCAAGGTACGCATTTTCTTCGTTGGTTTCGCGAATGCGTTTGGAAACCAACAAGTCGCTCTCTTGCTGCACCGCTTCCCACCAACCAGCTTCAGTGACTTTATCGAGCAATTTTTCGTAAAGTGGCAACAAGTAGTGAACGTCTGCCGCTGCATAATCAAGTTGCTTTTGCGTGAGAGGGCGAGCCATCCAGTCGGTGCGAGATTCACTCTTGTCCAACGCAACACCTAAGTATTCTTCCACCAGCGTTGCAAAACCTGTTGACAGCCCGTGGCCAAGAAACGCCGCCATTAACTGTGTATCGACCATTGGAAATGGCGTACAACCAAATGCATTTTGGAATACTTCTAAATCTTCGCCACAGGCGTGAAGCACTTTAAGTACCGATGCATCTTTCAATAGTTCGATGAAAGATGTCATGTCAGTTAATTCTGTCGGATCGATAAGGGACAAGTGCTTGCCGTCGAAAAGCTGAATCAAACCTAGTTGCGGATAAAAAGTCCTGATACGTACGAACTCGGTATCCAGCATTACGACATCTGCGTCTCTTGCTTGAGCACAAACTTTTTCTAGGTCTTTGTTTTTAGTAATAATCTGATAATTCACATGCTTCTCGCTATAAAAAATGCCAGCAAAACGCTGGCATTCTATCATTTTTTAATTCTGGCGACTCAACGAAATCGGCTTACGCGCTTTTCTTTGCCAGTTCTGCGTCGTTCTCTTCACGAAGTACACGACGTAAGATCTTACCTACGTTGGTCTTCGGTAAGTCTTCACGAAACTCAACCAGTTTTGGAACCTTGTAGCCCGTTAGATGCTGACGACAGTGTGCAATCACTTCTTCTTTGGTTAAGCTCGGGTCACGTTTTACAACGTAGATCTTCACCAACTCACCAGACACTTCATGCGGTTGACCAATAGCAGCCACTTCAAGCACTTTGCCGTGCAGAGCGACAACGTCTTCGATTTCATTCGGGTAAACGTTGAAGCCAGAAACCAATATCATGTCTTTCTTACGGTCAACAATATGCAGGAAGCCTTCATCATCAAACTTAACGATGTCACCCGTTGATAGCCAACCGTCTTCGTTAATGGTGTCTTTGGTTGCTTCCGGACGTTGCCAGTAACCTTGCATTACTTGAGGGCCGCGAACTTGTAGCTCACCTGTACCAGTATTTGGCAGTACATTGCCTTCTTCATCAACCATACGAACTTCTGTCGAAGGAACTGGCAGACCGATAGAACCGTTGTACTCAACCAGGTCATGCGGGTAAGCCGCAACTAACGGTGAACACTCAGTAAGTCCATAACCTTCAAGCAGGTAGCAGCCTGTGGTCTTCAGCCATTTCTCAGCAACAGCACGTTGAACTGCCATACCACCACCAACAGCCAAGCGAAGATTACTGAAGTCCAACTCATGGAAATCTTCATTGTTCACTAGCGCATTGAATAAGGTATTCACACCTGTGATCGCTGTGAATTGGTACTTTTGCAGCTCTTTTACAAAGCCAGGAATATCACGCGGGTTGGTAATCAGTAAGTTACGACCACCCATTTCGATAAACAGCAAACAGTTCACTGTCAGTGCAAACACGTGGTAAAGCGGCAATGCGGTTACCACTAATTCACGACCTGGAGAAAGCACTGGACCGTAAGCCCCTTTCGCCTGAAGCACGTTCGCAATCATGTTGCGATGCGTTAGGATTGCACCTTTTGCGACACCCGTAGTACCACCAGTGTATTGCAGAAATGCAATATCATCACCAGACATAAACGGCTTCACGTATTGCAGACGACGACCTTTGCGCAGCGCTTTACGCATTGAAATTGCGCCCGGTAGATCGTACTTAGGAACCATACCTTTTACGTATTTCACCACGAAATCGACAATCGTACCTTTCGCACGTGGCAGCATTTGGCCAAGGCTAGTTAGCACCACGTGTTTCACAGGTGTGTTATCTACGATTTGCTCTAGTGTATTGGCAAAGTTAGACACAATCACAATCGTCGTGGCACCAGAGTCGTTCAATTGGTGTTCAAGTTCACGAGGAGTGTAGAGAGGGTTTACGTTTACAGCGATACAGCCTGCACGCAAAATACCAAACAACGCTACTGGGTATTGCAGTAGGTTTGGCATCATCAGAGCAACACGGTCACCCTTTTGCAATTTCAGTTCGTTTTGCAGGTAAGCGGCAAATGCGCGGCTACGCTCTTCCAACTTGCGGAAGGTCATTACCGAGCCCATGTTCATGAATGCTGGCTGGTCTGCATACTTTTGTACAGACTGCTCGAACATTTCTACCAAAGACTCATATTGCTCTGGATTGATGGTTTCAGGTACGTCACTTGGATAACGTGAAAGCCATGGTTTATCCACGATGTTACTCCTCGTTTATAACTGGCTAAAAAATAGCGTCCTTTTTATTTTGAGGGCTATTACAGCACAGCGAACGTGCTTGAGCACGCAACTCTCAAACACTTGTTTAAATTTTGTTAACTACACCAAGAATTCGCTTTGCGACTTCGAGTATTTGCTCTAAATGGCAGTGATGACCACCTGCGACAGAAACCACTTGCGGTGGATTCTCTCCCCAATCAACTTGGTTAGATGGTAAATGCTGAAATCCTTGATCGCCTAATACGATCAGATGAGGACAACGTATTTGACTGGTGATCGAATTCGCATGCTCGCGAGCCATGCGGTAAAGTGAATCACACTTTAACTTGGCATCATGTCGCCAGTACCATTTATTGTCGCGATACTCAGTCCCTCGCTCCACAATGGGCAAAAGCTGATCAGCACTCAATTGGTTGGCTTGCATGCGCAATTTTAACGCCAGATCGAAAGATGCCAACGCACGCTCTGGTTTGTTTTGCTGTCGGATTCGACTTAACACACCATTGCGAAGACGCTGTAAACTATTTGAAGGAGATTCCGTTAAAGGGCCCGTACCTTCAATCTGCACTAATGCTTCGACCTGTTCAGGAAACGCTGCACTATAGCAACTTGCGATTAAAGCACCAAGAGAATGCCCCACTAACATGAGTCTGTTTGGCGATAATTCGTCCAATAACTGATACATATCGGCAATGTAATCATGAAAAGGGTAATAATTGTCGCGGGATTTGTGACTGGATAAGCCGTGGCCAAAATGGTCGACAGCTAACAAATGCAGCTTCGGGTTCAATTGATGAATTTGCTCCATCAACGCTTTGAAGCTTCCGGCATTATCTAGCCACCCATGAAGAAAAACGACTGACAAGTCAGCCGTTTTTTCATTACCTATTTCAAGGGCAGCCATTTCTCCCGTTGGGAGAGTAAATCGGCGCTCATGCATCTGGTTTATTTCACCTGTTTGATTACTTTACCATCTTGTGGAAAATCATTACGCAGCATGCGGCAGTTGATGGAATAACATGGATAGAAATACGTAGGAGAGTCATACATTCTCACTCGTTCTTCAATCTTCCACAGGCGATACCCCTGCCCTTTTACTAATGGGAACACGTACTCATGCTCTCCGATTTTGCCTTCTTCTTCACCGGCCCCTTTGCCCACAATCGTCACCAAACGGCCTTGGCTAAATGCAACAGGTTCTAAGTAGCCATCAAAATACACGGCGAAACGACCCGTAGGCTCTTGGTCAATATCAGGTTTGCCAGATTTATTGATAGGTAGATTGACGATCTCTAGGCGTGTTTTGTCTTTGAAGTTGTCCACTTTCGCAATGATACCGCCAAGGCGAACATCATTCGTGAGCTCTCCTTGAGACTCAGCAAAGGCCTTATAGTCGGTAACGACTTGCTCCGTACTAGCGTTCAACTCTTCAGGAAGAGAGCTGCATGCAGACAAGCCTAAAGCGGCAACCAAAACCAAAAACAACCGTCCAAAAACCTTCATAAACCACCATTTAATCTACTAATACCAATTCGAGGAAATTCATACATAGATATCGACACCCAGTAGTTGAGCCAGTTCCTCTTTTTTTGCTCGATTCATGACATCCATGTACTGCTCCATGGCTTTGCGAGCATTACCTTCCGGCAAATCATATTGTACTTGAGCACGATGAATTTGGGACTCATCAACTTGTTTTATGGAATGCGCGACTGCGTTTGCCACCTTTGAAGGTTGACCAACGGACTGCTTATTTTGAGCTTTCTTTACCTGCCCTTTTTTACCCACTTTATTGGTACGGTTGGTACCGGGTATCAGTGAAGGAGGTAAACCATTAATCGACGCCATAACGCTCCATAAAAAGACAGGGCTACCGCCCCGTCTTTATTTTTTTCCTAATTATTCGCGGCCTGGAAGCTTCTTCCAAGTCACGTTATCACGCAGGTAAACCGGGCTAGATTCTTCAACAGGAACCGTATTGCCTTTTTCTAGTTCTTGCTTAGCTAAAATCACAATGTCTTGTGAGTCAGGGTACAATACCTCACTGTCTGCAGTGTTAAACGGCAGGCCCGCCAGTTCTTCTTGATATGCAGACCAACCTGTACCAGCTGTTGTCCACGTTTTAGAGTCAGCTTGTGCTTCTTCCGCCAAACGAGCTGGTGGAATCACACATTCTTCATCAACACCCATCCATTCGCCGTTTTCTTGGCGAGAATAACGTGCCCAGTAAACTTCGCTCATGCGCGCATCAATCGCTACAGCGACATCAGTTGCACCATGCAGGCGGTAGCTTGCTTGTGCCATCGCAGCCAATGTTGAAACGCCAATCATCGGCAGTTCTGCTCCAAATGCTAGGCCTTGAGCGATGCCAATACCGATACGAACACCAGTAAAGCTGCCAGGGCCACGGCCAAACGCTAGTGCATCCAAGTCTTGTAGAGTTAGACCCGCTTCTTTCAGCACTTCGTCAACCATTGGCAACACTTTTTTCGTGTGGTCACGAGGTGCCACTTCGCTGCGTGAAATCACTTGGTCATTAACCAGTAGTGCAACTGAACAGTTTTCAGTTGCGGTATCGATAGCAAGAATTTTTGCGCTCATTTAACTCTCTAAAACTCTATTTTATTTGGTTACATCACAGCACAGGCTGCGACTAATTATTCTGCTTTAAGAAACGCTTTGATACGTTCTAAATCTCGTGTTCTTGGGATCGGTGGCAAGCTTCCAAGGAACGTGCCGCCATAGTCACGGGTGACAAGGCGATTGTCACAAATGATCAATGCACCATGATCTTTCTGATCTCGAATCAAACGCCCTACGCCCTGCTTTAAAGTGATCACCGCATCGGGGATTTGCACTTCAGCAAAAGGCTCACCACCACGCAATCGACAATCTTCAATTCGGGCTTTTAGCAGCGGATCATCCGGGGCAGTAAACGGCAATTTATCGATGATAACACAGCTCAGTGCGTCACCTCTAACATCGATCCCTTCCCAAAATGCCCCCGTCGCCACAAGCAAAGCGTTACCCAGCTCCATAAACTCTGCAAGAGTCTTTTGCTTGCTCATTTCACCTTGCATAAGAACCGGAAGATCCAACACCTCACGGAACTTCTCTCCCAACTCACGCATCATGCTGTGAGAAGTACATAAGAAGAAACAACGACCGTCATTTTCTTCAATGACTGGCGCTAACATTCTCACCAATTTGTCCGCTAAGCCTGGGCTGTTTGGCTCAGGAAGATAACGAGGCACACAAAGGCGAGCCTGCTTTTCATAATCAAATGGCGATGGCAGCGAAAACTGTTGTTTAGGTTTTAAGCCAAGACGATCGGTAAAGTGCTTAAAGTCACCAGAAACCGCAAGCGTTGCTGAGGTGAAGATCCACGCACCTTGCTTGATTTCAATTTGTTCATGGAACTTATCTGCCACCGATAACGGAGTAATATGCAGAGTAAAATGACGCGGTGACGTATCGTACCAGTAAGAGTAGCCGGTGATGTCAACATCACACACACGATCGATTCGACCTTTGATCAAGTTCGCACGCTCAAAAGCCGTATCCAACAATTGGCTGCGACCAAGTGCTAATTTGAGCACATCAATCGCCAGATCTAGGCTGTCAGTTAAACGAACCAATTCGCGCTTAATGGATTCAGACTGCATCGCTTCTCGCCAGTTGCCACGAAAACCCGGCTCACCCAAAACGATGCGCATATCCATCGCGCTTTGAAGCAGTTTATCCCCCACTTTTTGCAGCTGACGCATGTCCTTTGCTTCGGTGCGATACGCGATTTCAATGTCTTTGGCGAGATCATGAATTTGGCGACTCGATACCGATTGTCCGAAATATTCACTGGCAATGTCTGGTAGCTGATGAGCTTCGTCAAAAATAAAGACATCGGCTTCTGGGATCAACTCACCAAAACCTGTCTCTTTGATGGCTAAATCCGCGAGAAACAAGTGATGGTTCACCACGACGATGTCAGAATCCATTGCACGTTTACGAGCTTTCAAGACAAAGCAATCGGTATAACTGGGACACTCTTTTCCCAAACAGTTATCGTTTGTCGAGGTAATCGTTGGGATGATCATGCTGTCTTCAGGCAAATCTTCACAATCACCTAAGTCACCGGTTTTTGTCTCTGAGGACCAAGACCTCACCTTCACCAATTGGGTCAACAATGTTGGGTCGGATTCGTTGGTGTGGCTTTCTACCATCTGGCGACTTAAGCGATCCAAACATAAATAGTTGGAACGCCCTTTCAATAACGCCACTTGACCATAAAAACCGAGCGCATTGACCATCAGCGGTAGGTCACGATGGTACAACTGCTCTTGCAAGTTTTTCGAGCCAGTACTGATGATGACTTTCTTGCCACTCAACAGCGCTGGGACAAGATAAGCAAATGTTTTACCGGTACCAGTTCCGGCCTCTACCACCAACTGACTTTGTTCTTTGATCGCACTACTGACGGCTTCAGCCATGTCTATTTGTGGCTGACGAGCCTGAAAACCCGGAATCGCTTTACCTAAAGCGCCATCAGAGGAAAATGTTTTTGCGATCATACCTGGCATCTGGTTAGAAAAATTGTCGTGAGTATATCAGACGTTTGAGAGAGACATCAGCCCGTAAGATGGCCAGCTTACGGCCCAACACTGATAATTTGTTGAAACCATGGCAAGAATAGATTATTTATGAAGTCACATTGCAGTACGGTTGACCCTTTTGGGGAAAACACATATTTCGTACGCTAGAAAATAATGCATGGAAGTATCTGATTTATGGAAAAGAAAACACTGTTGACCCATTGTTCTGACGCACCGGGTTTGATCTCTAAAATTACGAATATCTGTTACAAACATCAGCTAAACATCGTTCATAATAACGAATTTGTTGATAACACCAGTGGGCACTTTTTCATGCGAACGGAGTTGGAGGGGTACTTCAACGACCAAACGTTTCTTGCCGATTTAGACCAAGCTCTACCGCAAGGTGCAAAACGTACTCTCATTGGCTCTCGCCGTAAACGCATCGTGATTCTCGTAACGAAAGAAGCACACTGTTTAGGTGATATTCTGATGAAAAATTACGATGGCAGTTTAGATGTAGAAATCGCCGCCGTGGTGGGTAACTACGATAAGTTGCAAGGCCTCACTGAACGTTTTGATATCCCTTACCACTATGTGACGCACGAAGATCTAAGCCGTGAAGAACACGAGCAAAAGATGCTAGAGGTGATCGATCAATACGATGCAGATTACTTGGTGCTAGCGAAATACATGCGCGTTCTCACGCCAACGTTTGTTGAAAAATACCGCCATAAGATCATCAACATTCACCACAGTTTCTTGCCTGCTTTCATCGGTGCTAAGCCTTATCAGCAAGCTTACGACCGTGGCGTAAAAATTATTGGCGCAACAGCCCACTTCGTGACAAACGACCTAGATGAAGGCCCGATCATCAAGCAGGATGTTATTCCAGTCGATCACACATTCAGCGCACAAGATATGGCTCAAGCAGGCCGCGATGTTGAGAAGAATGTTTTGAGTAAAGCTCTGAATAAGGTAATTAACGACCACGTTTTTGTTTATGGGAATAAGACGGTGATTCTTTAAGTTCATCGCATTTGAATGAAAGAAAGGGTTCCTCATTTGCAACCCTTTCTTCTTTCTAGTCGTTCAAAACTTGCTTATTCAGCCTGCTCAGACTCCACTATACGCTTGAGCGAATGCGGATGTAGCTTGATACAAATGCCTTGGTACTTAAACGCCACGGTTGGGTTGTTCAAGCGTTCACCTTCCCCTTTCGGGCTCGATAGTTTGATCTTCACACCCAATTCTTCTAACTCATCAAAACGCGCGCCAAACGCTGGGTAAGTGTGTTTCAAGTCCGCCAAAAACTCGTCTGCGGTTTCCGCATGAGATGGGATCACAAACTCCACGTGCTCCCAACTTTCGGTTGGATAGGTTTTCCCTTCGGCTGGGTATGGCAATTCCAGACACTCAATCTTCCAACCGCGGCTTTCGAGTGCTGTGTCGAATTCGATGACGATAATTGGACGACCGTTGATTTTCGCTTGTGAAATCACCTTGCCGTATTGATTCCATGCCTCATGCGCAGCTTTTGCCGTTTCAGGGTCATTAATACGCAATGCAATATGGTCAGCTTGAGCAAAGCTCAGATCCAGTTTTAACAGGGTTGCAAGCTCTTCAATCTTGCCCATGAAGACATCTAAGTCTTGGAGCATTAGTTCAGGCGTAAGGCGTTTTTCAACAAGTTGAATAGTCATTGTGGCTCTCTTTTGGGGCGATTTATCTCTTTACTCTGAGCGCAATAGTAAACGCAAACAAAGTGACATTTCCATTCAATCGAAAAAGTAAAAATTTCCCCAAATCCTCTCTGTATGAAAAGCAATAAAGTTGTTATCATTAGCCCCATTTTTGTGAACTCCAACAGAACTCGGCGCCTATTTTGCCGAGTTCTTCGTCCTTGAATTGAAGGAAACGCGTGTGAATATCCAAGCACTTATTAATGACAAAGTATCTCAGGCTCTAGAAGCCGCTGGCGCACCTGCAGGAAGCCCTGCTGCTGTTCGTCAATCAGCAAAGCCACAATTTGGTGACTACCAAGCAAACGGCGTAATGGGCGTTGCTAAAAAACTGGGTACTAACCCTCGAGAATTTGCACAGAAAGTACTGGATGTTCTAGACCTAGATGGTATTGCGAGCAAAACAGAAATCGCTGGCCCTGGTTTCATCAACATTTTCCTAAGCGAAGAGTTCCTAGCGAAACAAGCTGACGCAGCACTGGCTGACTCACGCCTTGGCGTTGCAGCTGAAGAAGCTCAAACTATCGTCGCTGACTACTCAGCACCAAACGTTGCAAAAGAAATGCACGTTGGTCACCTACGTTCAACCATCATCGGTGATGCGGTAGTACGTACGCTTGAGTTTCTAGGTCACAAAGTGATCCGCGCGAACCACATCGGCGACTGGGGTACTCAGTTCGGTATGCTTATCGCAAACCTTGAGCGTGTACAACAAGAGTCTGGCGAAGTTTCTATGGAACTGGCGGACCTTGAAGGCTTCTACCGTGAATCCAAAAAGCTGTACGACGAAGATGAAGAATTCGCGGTGAAAGCACGTAACTACGTAGTGAAACTGCAAAGCGGCGATGAATTCTGCGCAGAAATGTGGAAGAAGCTGGTTGACGTAACCATGATCCAAAACCAACGCAACTACGATCGTCTAAACGTATCTCTAACTCGTGATGACGTAATGGGCGAAAGCATGTACAACGACATGCTACCTAAGATCGTAGCAGACCTAAAAGCACAAGGTCTTGCGGTTGAAGATGATGGCGCGCAAGTTGTATTTCTAGAAGAATTCAAGAACAAAGACGGCGAAGCGATGGGCGTTATCGTTCAGAAACGCGACGGCGGCTTCCTATACACAACAACGGACATCGCATGTGCGAAATACCGTTACGAAGAGCTAGGCGCAGACCGCGTACTTTACTTCATCGACTCTCGCCAGCACCAGCACCTAATGCAAGCTTGGACTATCGTTCGTAAAGCGGGCTACGTACCTGAGTCAGTATCTCTTGAGCACCACGCTTTCGGCATGATGCTTGGTAAAGACGGTAAACCATTCAAGACTCGTGCGGGCGGTACAGTTCGTTTGGCGGACCTTCTTGATGAAGCCGAAGTTCGTGCTGCACAGTTGATCGAATCTAAGAACCCAGAGCTAGATGCTGAAGAGAAAGAGAAGATCTCTAAAACAGTGGCGATGGCAGCGGTTAAATATTCTGACCTATCTAAACACCGCACTACTGACTACGTGTTCGATTGGGACAATATGCTAGCGTTTGAAGGTAACACAGCGCCGTACATGCAATACGCATACACTCGCGTTGCCTCTATCTTTGCTAAAGCTGGTGTAGCGATGGATGAACTTCAAGGTGATATCCAAATCACTGACGAAAAAGAAAAAGCGCTTATCGCTAAACTTCTACAATTTGAAGAAGCCGTTCAATCTGTTGCTCGTGAAGGCCAACCGCACATCATGTGTAGCTACCTATTTGAACTAGCGGGTCAATTCTCAAGCTTCTACGAAGCATGCCCAATTCTAGTAGCAGAAGATGAAGCCGTTAAGCAAAGCCGTCTAAAACTGGCAGCCCTAACAGCGAAAACCATCAAGCAAGGTTTATCGCTACTAGGTATCGAAACGCTAGAGCGCATGTAAGCCGCTTTTAAGTTGATAACTTAAGTCGCACAAGCTGAATGATTGCAAAGGTTGACGTGAAAGCGTCAACCTTTTGTTTTATCTGACGTATACTAATTCAAATTGAAATGAATCGGATATCCACAATGAGTTTTGAACTGCACCCTCAATTGGCAAAAGACACCACAGTAATCGGCCACTTCCCTCTTTGCGTTGCACTTCTACATAAAGATAATGCAGTGCCGTGGGTCATCTTAGTTCCTAAACGTGCCAACTTAAAAGAATTGCACCACTTACCGATGAAAGAGCAGCAACAGTTTTTACTTGAATCACAAGCGGTAAGCCAAGCGCTCGAAGCGACTTTCCGCCCTGACAAGTTGAATCTTGGCGCACTTGGTAACATGGTGCCGCAGCTACACATTCATCATATCGCACGCTTTAAGGACGACGTTGCATGGCCAGGGCCGATTTGGGGAAACACAAGCGGCGAGTTTCGCAGCGAAAAAGAACAAGATGAGATTCTCAAACGTATTGGAAATGTATTGTCGCTAAGCTCGATCTTCCATAAAGCTTAATTAATATTCAGCCGCTATGAGATTTGCTTGCCAGCGACAATGCTATTGATTAGAAACGAAAAAGCCGCATCAGAAATGACGCGGCTTTATTATTTGTAAACTTTGGTTGATGAACCACTACATAGTAACAGTGAGTGACAACTCGTCTTGTTTTGTCACGGCATAACGAACACGCATCACATCTCGAGCTTTATTGGTATCAACCATGCGGCTAATTTTACCCTTCTTGATCCACACGCTTAACATTGCATCCGCACCATCTTCACTCATTCCAAACTGCTTAGCCAGCTCAGACTGTGAGACCGTCCCTTTGTCTGCAATATATTGATAAAGCTCATTTAAAATCATGCGACTTGCGCCTCTAATGTACCATGTTGTTTTTTACCAATACGTTTAAATACGCGATAAGTTCCGATGAAGATTGAAACAATAATTGCCATCCAGACACCGCTGGTAATTGGGCTTTCAGAGAAATGCGTCAACTGATTGTAGAACGTTGCACATAGGTAAGCTAAACCCATCGTCCATACCGCAATAAAACGTGCGAAGTTATGGCCAAATTCACGAACATACGCCCCCATCGCAGCAACACATGGTGTGTACAACAAGATGAAGATCAAGTAAGCAAATGCTGCATGACCAGAAACAAACTGAGACTTAATATTACCGAAGATAGACGCATCCACTTCTTGTTCTTCTGCAACTGCATTTGAATCTGTTAGATCACCCACCTCGATGCCTAATGGATCAGAGTAACTCAAGCCTGCAAGGTTCTCAGGAATACTCATTACCGCATCTTTTAGGCTACCCATCAGATCGAACTCTGCTTCTTCACCGTCACTTGGCGACGTGTACAAACTGTTTAGCGTACCAACGACCGCCTCTTTGGCGAAAATACCGGTAATAATACCAACCGTTGCTGGCCAGTTATCTTCTTGAATGCCAATTGGCGCAAACACTGGCGTTACCACTTGTGCCGCTTTAGAAAGTACAGAGTTTTCACTGTCTTCATTACCAAAGCTGCCATCTGTACCTAACGAGTTTAGGAAACTTAGGATAGCAACAACCACAACGATGGTTTTACCTGCACCCAGTACGAAGCGCTTAAGCTTTTGCCAAGTTTTGATCACGACGTTTTGCAATGTTGGCAATTCGTAGTCTGGCATTTCCATGACTAAGCTATCGCTGCTGCCAGGGTAAAGAGTGTGCTTTAAGAAAAGACCGGTGAAGATCGCAGCCACAATACCTAATAGATAAAGTGCAAAGACAATGTTTTGACCAGAACCAGGAAAGAACGCCGCCGCAAACAGTGCATATACAGGTAAACGAGCACCACATGACATAAATGGCGCCATCGATGCCGCTAACTTACGCTCACGTTCTTGGTCTAGAGTGCGTGTTGCCATGATTGACGGCACGTTACAACCAAAACCAAGAACCAACGGCACAAACGCTTTACCCGGCAAGCCGATTTTCTGCATCACTTTATCGAGTACAAACGCAGCGCGAGCCATGTAACCCGAACTCTCAAGCACAGCGAGGAACAAATACAAACACGCAATGACAGGAATAAAGGTCGCTACCGTTTGGATACCGCCACCAATACCATCGGCAATAACCGTCACAAGCCAAACTGGCAAATGACCATCCAATAGGTGATGACCGCCATCAACCAAAAGTGCGCCAACGCCGATATCAAAGAAATCGATAAATGCACTACCAATGTTAATCGAGAACATAAACATTAGGTACATCACAACAAAGAAGAATGGAATCCCCACCCACTTGTTCAAAATAAACTGATCAAGTTTTTCGGTAACACTGCGGCTGAGTTTGCCTTCACTGCGGCGAACTTTTTTACATTGTTCGTGCAGATGTGTGTATTTGGTATCCGCAACGTGTAAATCAATATCCAAATCTAAAGTCGCAATCGCTTCCAGTACTTTGCTTCTATCAAGATCGGACAGGCTATTGAGAACCATCGTGTCTTTTTCTAGAGCACGGATCGCTAATGCACGATGAGAAACGGTTTGATCGTTAAATAGAGAAGAAATATGCTCGATCGCTGCTTCCATCTTATCGCCGTAATTCAAAGAGCGGTCTTTTAGCGCAACACCCTGAACTATGGCTTTGTGGAGTTTTTCTTTAAACTCAGCAACTTGTGCTTTATTAGTGGCAGACAAACTGATCACTGGGCAACCTAGCGTCTTTTCTAACTCAGCAATGTTGATCATCTGACGTTCACGCTTTAACGCATCCATTTTGTTGAGAACAACAACCATCGGACGACCAAGCTCACGAAGTTGCAGCGTCATATATAGACTGCGCTCTAAGCTGGTGGCATCAATCACGTTGATGATCAAATCAGCTGGGTGCGTCAACACCGCACGAGAAGCGATGGATTCATCGATACTGTTACTATCGTTACCGCTATCCAGAGAGTAAATGCCCGGCAAGTCCGTCAGTAAAAACTCATCACCCGCGTGCTTAAATTGACCCGTTTTTTTCTCAACAGTCACGCCAGCCCAGTTACCGACTTGCTGTTTGGCACCAGTCAAACCATTAAAAAGAGTAGTTTTACCGCTGTTTGGGTTACCTACAGTAAGAACTTGATACTGCATTACACTCGCTCCACTTCAATTTTTTGAGCAATGGTTTCTCTTAACGCAACAGATACACCGCGTACCTCAACTTGTAGCGGGTCTCCCATCGGCGCGCGTCTGATCACCTTAACTTCTGTGTTCGGAAGTAGCCCCATTACCATAAGCTTTTTTCTAATATCTGATGAAAGACCATCTAACAAACGAATTGTCACCGTATCGCCAGGTTTAATTTCTGATAATTTCATAGTGGCCCTTAAGAGTATTGCTAATGATAAATATTATTATTTAAGAGTATTTAGGCTGCGATAATACTCCTCTATACCCTTCCATTCATTGTGTGAAATCAAAGATTCCATAATTGCCTTTCATGTTTTGAACGTTAACTCCGTTAAGTTTCACCTCGTCATTTTCGTCAAAATCGACATTTTGAAAACCATAAAAAAGAAACAAAAGCTTAACACCGCCTAAGCAGAATAAATATTCTGATTTAAAATTAATGACTTAAAATAAAAAATCAACATTGTCGCTTTTCTCATATCAACCTGTCGTTATTTTTATAAGAAAAATAAGTGAGGTCTCGTATAGTTATTCCATCGAGAGGGCAACCTCTTAAAAGAATTCCAGAGGTGGCATGGCAACATGTCACTCCGGCAGCAAGCGAAGGTGTCATTGACACCCGTGGTATAGTCCCCCCGGCTATACCACGATATTTTTTTTCACTTCTTTTCTACTCCCGATTTAAACCTTTAACAACCAACCTCCTGTAACTAGAAGCACTTTAGTTAAGCTTTCTATATCCTATTTATATGTGCTGTTTGGCGAAAACAAATTGCTACAACGTTGTACATTGCTGTTTCACTTACCTATCACAACGCATAAATTAGGCAAAAAACTCTTGCCTAACAACACACAAAGGCATTGCAGCTCTTTATTGCTGCGAACTACATAAGAAAGTACAGATGCTTTACTTACTCAGAACAACTCAAAAAAACAGAACGCTGCGTAGCCCGAGGCGACTAGAATGGTTTAGTTGCGGTATCAGAACGAATCACGCCGTTAAACGAGAGGAGGTGACTTAGATAACATCCGTGTTGTAACTACTAACGATGTTCGAAAGATTGAAGGCTAATTTGCGTGACTGTCTTGTTCCAGCGCGAACTTTGATGGAGGTAAACCAAAGTGCAACTTGAACTTCTGGCTGAAGTAAGAGGGATCATTGAAACCGCAATTGAAAGCCACTTCACTGATTTTTTCACCTGCGAGTAACTGTTCACAAGCAGTTTCTAACCGTACCTCCGTTAAATAATCTTTTAACGTTCTTGACGAGGCCGACTTAAAGCGGCGTTGTAAACTACGTTCAGACATAAATAACATCTTAGCCGCTGTCGCAGTACCAAAATCAGGGTCATGGTAATGCTCAGCAACTAACTGATAAACCTTTTGTAGCCACTCATTCTCTGGACTGGCTTTTTCTTCGGCGATGTTTTCTGGCACAAATTCTGGTAAAACTTCCTCAACATGGCTCAACTCTTTTGCCATCGGCCAAGTAATCTCAATTTTATTCTGCGCATCAGAAGTGAACACCGCTAAGTGCCCTCCACTCACCGTAACCAGTTGCGAAAGATTGTCGATACTCAAGTCCACATTGTTATTCGCAGGGCGACTTAGAGAAAGTTTATTTGGCAATTGCGTTCCGTAATCCAAAAAGCTGAGTGAGACAATGTCCCGTCCCTCTTCTAGCATCACTTTAACGGCTTGACCTCGGAAAGAGCGCTTGATGATGTTGGCAAAGATATTGTTAAAGATAACATCCAGATTGAAACTCTCTAGAGCAATACGGCTAGACTTGTTCTCATCCTCTAACTCCACAGAGATCCCCGCTTTGGCAAAATCGTCTCGCCACACATCCACCACAGATTGCGTAATTTGGCTTAGGTTGTAGTTTTGACTGCCGTTACTCGCATCACCTGGAGCACTTTTAAGCTCATTCAGCTGCCAGTAAGTTTTTGATACGTGATCCTGTGTGATGGAATCTCTCTCCACTGGCAATTTTGACGAGATATAATCGACGCTGGTTTTTATAGACTGAGCAACATGGTCAACTAATAGATTTCTAACCTGAATTTGCTTTCTTAACTGTTGGTTACTCGTCAATAATACGCGGCTTTGATGCCTTAGCTGGTTGGTCTTTAGAGTGACCTGAGCAGCAAGCTCTCGGTTTGCTTGCATAACATATCGTGATCGCCAGTACATGATAAGACCGATAAGCGTAGAAATTGAGACGAAAAAGCCTAATATCGCAAGCTGGGATAGATACCATGGTTTGAGCACTTCAAAACGAGACTCTAAGCCAACAACGCCCGCCGTTACCTGTGACTCGTTACTCACTTGAAGGTGATATTCCCCAGAGTTAAGGTGCTCTAAGGTTAACTGTCCCCCTTCTAAGGTCTGCCATCGATCGTCTTCGTTTAAGCGGTAGTACAGGTTCTGGCTATCCGGTTTAGGCATGATGCCAAAGAGAAAACTCAGCGAAGAACCATAAGGCAGCTTAATCCCATCAAGGTCGGAACTCCCCACTTGGATTACATCGTTTTCAAGCATCACTTGGCTAACAATAAAGCGGGATTCTGGCGGGTTTGACACCAATAGTTTTGAAGCCTCCGCTTTAACTAATCCATATTTTGAGCCTAAAACAAGTTCACGTTCACCATCTTCTGTGCGTTTCACTACGCTACATATCCCAGGAATAAACTCATTATTAATCAAGCCCGATGCAGATGAATAGTGTTTAACTAACTCACCGGACAATCGGTAGTAACTCACCCCAACAGAAGATGCGAGCCACACACCTTTCGCATCACTAATCAAACACGCCGGACGAGCATTCGCAACACTCATCTCCAAGACTTGCTTGGCTTCGCCACCAGCCACTGTTTTAAACAACCCATAGGAAGAGGCAAACCACTGAGAGCCATCCGCCGCTGTCACTATATCTAGCGACTCGCCATATTTTTCCGAGAAACGATTGAAACGAATACGTTCATCATCGTATTCATAAATGCCGTGGTCCGTACCAATAAAAAGCTTATCTTCGGTATCATATAAGCGCGTCACTTTAGCTGGTAAATACTGACTCACGATCCATTCACTACCAAAGTTTCTGACGGATTGCTTGTCGATATCAACGTTGTAAAGTTGGTAACCGCTGGATACCCACAAACGGTTTGTGTCGTCGAGAGCAATATGTTCAACAGCATGCCCAGCCATCACTTGTAAATAAGGGAAGCTAACCTTTTTCAGCCCCTCCAATTGGAATATCTCCAAGCCTTTTGAAGTGGCAAGCCATAACATGCCTCGTTGGAACGCAAATTCGTTAATCTGAGAATCTAATTCTAAGACTTTTACAATCCCTTCCGCGCCAGAACGATACAGTTTGCGGTCATCGGCAAACCAAAGCACACCATCTGGCCCTGTTACCGTTTGTCTGATGCGACCAGATAAGGTTTGCGAGTCATAGCTACTAAAAGTGACTCGCTCAAATTTTTTGCTGAACAAAGAGTAATAACGAATACCTTGGTTGGTCGCAATCCACATTCCGCCCATGTTGTCGCTAAGTAAGGAATAAATTTTAGTGCTATCGAGCTCTAACTCTAAGAAGCTCGCAGGCTCAACTTCAGTAACTTCACCAGTTAAAAACGAGTAGAGATACAAACCGTGCTCAGTACCAACCCAATACTCTTGATTGGTCTCTGAAAACGTCAGTACGTGGGAGCCGCCAATTTTGACGATCTCTTTGTTCGGCTCGTAAATATTGAAGATCAACGCGCCTTTTAAGGTGCCGACCAATATCTCGCGTCTCGTATGCGAGTAGTACACTTTTTCAATGTAGTTTTGGCCCGACGAAATCACATGATCAAATTTATTACCTTCAGAGAGATAGACACCAGATGTTGTAGCCAACGCCCATTTGGTTTCGATCAGAATCGCATCATTGATGTACACATAACTATTATTGCTATGTTGATAAAGTTGAAGCAGTGAAAATGAATCAAGTTCATTGGTTTTGATGTTGTAGGTATAAAAATGTGCGCCATCACTGACCCAAATATAATCACCTGATGAACCTATTTTTCTAATTTGCGCCCCGGGGTTAAGGCTAAAGACCAACTGCCTTTCTTTGTTTGGGTAGGTCTGATAAACCTCATTTTCGACAAAGGTCCAGAATGACCCTTGATGATACGCAAGCTGCTTTGCAGTCGTTTGCAAAAAACTGCCTGATTTTGGCAGAACATTCTGGCCGTCATAAAAAAGAACGCGGCCATGTACATCATGAATCCATAGCCCACCTTGCTCGCCCAAGAACAATTTTTTCGCAGCAATAAAAGTGCCCTTAACCTGAGTAGGCAAAGGGTAAAAGATGGCATTTGCGTTGTTCAGCGCAAATGCTTGAGATGATATGAAGAGTCCCCAGAAAATCAGGACAAGTTGGCGAAGCAAGACGAAAACCTTATATATCAATTTATATCAACTCAACTCCCTATAGGCCTTCCGTAGCTCTTGTGAGTAGGGTTATTTTGAGCCGCTAATTATTGATAATGATATCTCAATTCCTTTTATAGAAAAGGTTCGTCTTGCCAAAGGTTGTAATTCTTACTGCTAGATCACGTAAAAGAGACATTTCATCCGCAAAACTACAACTAATTACCCTTATTTAGCCAAACATTGCTCAAAGCTGTCAGCCATGTTGCCTAACAAGTTAAAGTAACTGCCTGGCTCCACCTTGATCGTACTGCCTAATGGGTCAAGCTCGCCTTTGTCGACATCGCTGCCACGCATCACACTCTCGACAACGGCTGGTGTAAATTGAGGCTCAGAAAACACACAAGCCACGTTACCTGAGCCTAGGTTTTTTCTGATCTGAATTAGCGTCTTGGCTCCCGGCTTTCGGTCGGGAGTCACCGTAAAGTGTCCTAGATTATTTAACTGGTAACGCTCTTCAAAATAACCGTACGCATCATGGAAAACGAAGTATCCTTGGTTCTTCACTGGTGCTAACTGCTGCTCTATTTCCTTATCTTTAGCCGCAAGCTGTTCTTCAAATTGAACAAGATTGTTGCTGTACGTTTTCGCATTAGCTGGATCGATTTCCGCCAATTTGTTCACAACAGCTTGGGCGACCTGTTTAACCGGTTTAATACCCAACCAAAAGTGCGGGTCGTGGCTACCGTGGTTATGACCGTCGTGATCATGCGAATGCTCTCTATCAAACTCACGAAGCGCTAGATTTGGTATTTCGCTTAGCGTCAGTGTACTAGATCTATTTGATACGACTTTTTCAAGAAACGGTTCCAAATCATGACCATACCAAATCACCAAATCCGCAGACGCGACTTTTTTTACATCAGAAGGTCGCAGCGAATAATCGTGTGGTGATGCGTTTGACTGAACTAGCACTTCAGGAGTAGTGACGCCTTCCGTCAGTTCAGTCACCATCAGTTGGATCGGTTTAATGCTTGTAAGTACTGTTATCGCCTGCGCTGGCAAGGTTAACATGGCTGAAACAGCAAGAATTAAAGCTCTTTTCATAGTTTTACTTGGGATATGGCGTAGAAAGTGCGATAATGTTACATTATAACATTATAGTTTTGCAAATGAGTTTCATTCATGTCTTCATTAGTCAGTCTTGAACGATTGTGCGTCGAGTTCGATGATCGCAGAGTTCTCGATAACATCAGCATGGAATTAGAAAAGGGCAAAATCACAACCCTAATCGGTCCCAACGGAGCGGGAAAATCCACGTTAGTTAAAGTCATTTTAGGGCTTCAAAAGCCGACTAGCGGAAAATTGGTTAAAGCTAAAAAGCTAAAAATTGGTTATGTGCCTCAGAAACTGAAACTCAACGACTCTTTGCCGCTAAACGTTATCCGTTTCTTAAATTTAGCAGGAAAGTACAGCAAACAAGAATGCCTTGATGCATTAAGACTAGTTGGTGCAGAGCACTTAATTCAGAGCAACATGCACCGCCTTTCCGGTGGTGAAAACCAACGCGTCCTACTTGCCCGCGCGCTGCTACAACGCCCTGACTTGTTGGTTCTTGATGAACCAGCTCAAGGTGTTGATGTTCAGGGACAAATCGATCTATACGATTTGATTGAAAGCATCCGTCACCGCTTCGATTGCGCTGTGTTTATGGTATCTCATGATTTGCATTTGGTCATGGCAAAAACAGACGATGTAATTTGTTTGCACCACCACGTTTGTTGTTCGGGATCACCAGCAACGATCACTCAGCATCCTTCTTACATAGCATTGTTTGGTAACGCAGCGAGAGAATCACTCGCGTTTTATCATCACGACCACGAGCATCACCATCACGATTTGTCTGGCTCTCCAGTATCGGGCGACGCTACCTCGTGCTCTAACCATAGCCACGGACATCATCACCATGATTGAGTTTCTTCTACCTTCTATTCTCGCTGGTATTGGTATTGCAATCATCGCAGGTCCACTTGGGTCTTTCGTTGTATGGCGCAAAATGGCCTACTTCGGTGACACTCTTGCCCATGCATCGTTAATGGGGCTCGCTCTCGGGTTCTTACTGAACGTTAACCTCTATCTTGCGCTGCTAGTCTGCTGTTTAGCATTAGCGGTACTCCTTGTAACACTGCAAAGGCAGCAACTGGTGGCCACAGATACCCTACTCGGAATTCTGGCTCACAGCTCTTTGTCTATCGGTTTGGTGTCAGTAAGCTTTTTGGACAATGTTCGTGTCGATCTAATGAGTTACCTATTTGGTGATTTATTAGCTGTATCACCAGAAGATTTGATGTTTATTTATGCCGGCGTAATTGCCGTTAGTGCATGTTTGTACATATTCTGGCGACCGTTATTATCAAGTACCGTCAGCGAAGAGCTAGCCGCTGTAGAAGGTGTGAACACAGATTTAATTCGTCTGGTCTTGATGCTGATGGTGGGCGTAGTGATTGCGGTAGGTATGAAGTTTGTCGGTGCCCTTATCATGACTTCACTACTGATCATCCCAGCAGCAACAGCGCGTAAGTTGTCTTCTACACCAGAACAAATGGCATTCTTCGCATCCATCATAGGTGCGATTTCAGTTCTAATGGGACTGAGTCTGTCTTGGCACTTCGACACACCAGCAGGCCCGTCAGTGGTGATCAGTGCGACTTCTTTGTTTATGCTGAGCCAACTGATTCAGCGGAAAGCTTAGTTATAAGCACAAGTTAAGCAAACGGATCTGGTGATTAAGAATTCTCAGTGCTATTGCTGGTTACATACAAAATCAATACAAGATCAGATACAAAAAAGCCCGGCAATGCCAGGCTTTTTTATTTTACGAGTCAGAAATTACCAACCAGTTACTTCACGTAGACCTTGACCGATGTCTGCTAGAGACTTAACTGTCTTAACGCCTGCCGCTTCTAGTGCAGCAAATTTGTCTTCTGCAGTACCTTTACCACCTGAGATAATCGCACCAGCGTGGCCCATACGTTTACCTGGAGGTGCAGTTACACCAGCGATGTAAGAAACAACTGGCTTAGTTACGTTTTCTTTAATGAACTCCGCCGCTTCTTCTTCTGCTGTGCCACCGATTTCACCGATCATTACGATCGCTTCAGTTTCTGGGTCTTCTTGGAACAGTTTTAGGATATCAATGAAGTTTGAACCTGGGATTGGGTCACCACCGATACCAACACACGTAGACTGACCGAAGCCTTCATCTGTAGTTTGTTTAACAGCTTCGTAAGTTAAAGTACCAGAGCGAGATACGATACCTACTTTACCTTTCTTGTGGATGTGACCAGGCATGATACCGATCTTACACTCATCTGGAGTAATAACACCCGGACAGTTAGGACCGATCATGCGAACGCCAGTTTCTTCTAGCTTCACTTTCACGTCGATCATATCTGTTGTAGGAATACCTTCAGTGATGGTTACGATTAGCTCGATACCCGCATCAATCGCTTCTAGGATTGCATCTTTACAGAAAGGTGCTGGAACGTAAATTACTGTTGCAGTTGCACCAGTCGCTTCTACTGCTTCGCGTACTGTGTTGAATACAGGTAGACCTAGGTGAGTTTGGCCACCTTTACCTGGAGACACACCACCAACCATTTGCGTACCGTATGCGATAGCTTGCTCTGAGTGGAAAGTACCTTGACCACCAGTGAAACCCTGACAGATTACTTTAGTGTCTTTGTTAATTAATACAGACATTATTTAGCCTCCGCAGCAGCAACAACTTTCTGAGCAGCATCCGTTAGCGACTCAGCAGCAATGATATCAACATCAGAATTAGCAAGCACTTCGCGACCTAGGTCTGCGTTAGTACCTTCTAGACGAACAACAACAGGTACGTTTACACCTACCTCTTTAACTGCACCGATAATACCTTCTGCGATCATGTCACAACGAACGATACCACCGAAGATGTTTACGAGTACCGCTTTCACATTGTCATCAGATAGGATGATCTTGAATGCTTCAGCAACGCGTTCTTTAGTTGCGCCGCCACCTACGTCTAGGAAATTCGCTGGTTTGCCGCCATGTAGGTTTACGATATCCATCGTACCCATTGCTAGGCCAGCACCGTTAACCATACAGCCAACGTTGCCATCTAGTGCTACGTAGTTCAGTTCCCACTGAGCTGCGTGCGCTTCACGCTCATCTTCTTGTGATGGATCGTGCATTTCACGTAGCTTAGGCTGACGGTAAAGTGCGTTTGAGTCGATGTTGATCTTACCGTCAAGACATAGCAGGTTGCCTTCAGCAGTAATCACAAGCGGGTTGATCTCTAGTAGAGCAAGGTCGTACTGAGAGAACATAGTGCCAAGACCCATAAAGATCTTAACGAATTGTTTGATTTGGTCACCTTCAAGACCAAGTTTGAACGCAAGCTCACGACCTTGGTAAGCTTGAGGGCCGACTAGTGGATCGATGGCTGCTTTGTGGATTAGCTCCGGAGTTTCTTCCGCAACTTTTTCGATTTCCACACCGCCTTCTGTAGAAGCCATGAAAACGATCTTACGGCTAGCACGGTCAACTACCGCACCTAAGTAAAGTTCGTTGGCAATGTTTGACGCTTCTTCAACAAGGATTTTTGTAACTGGCTGACCATTTGCATCTGTTTGGTAAGTTACTAGATTTTTACCTAGCCACTTTTGCGCAAACTCTTTTACACCTTCTTTAGTGTCGTGAAGCTCTACGCCACCCGCTTTACCGCGACCACCAGCGTGAACCTGACACTTGACTACTTTCTTTGCTGTGCTGATACGGCCTGCTGCTTCAAACGCTTCTTGTGGTGTATCACATGCGTAGCCTTCTGGCACAGGCAAACCGAATTCTGCAAACAGCTGTTTGGCTTGGTATTCATGCAAATTCATTTCGATATTCCGTTTGTTTTTCCCTTGAGGGATTTATTATTTCCATAACGCTGCAGTCTTGGCTGCTTGTACGTCTGTAGGGTCTTCTCAAGTAAATCACTGAGTGATTCAAATGAAGGCCAGACGTTGAGCTAGTCTAGCCATTGAAATTTTCAACGTCTAGCCACCCTAGGTAACTAGACGTTTTAGCGATATTAAACGTCTAATAGGAGACGCGCTGGATCTTCTAGTAGCTCTTTAATCGTTACTAGGAAGCCAACTGACTCACGGCCATCGATCAAACGGTGGTCGTAAGATAGCGCTAGGTACATCATCGGTAGGATTTCAACTTTACCGTTCACAGCCATCGGGCGTTCTTGGATTTTATGCATACCAAGGATTGCCGATTGCGGTGGGTTGATGATAGGCGTAGACATTAGAGAACCGAACACACCACCGTTAGTGATAGTGAAGTTACCACCCATCAACTCATCTACTGTTAACTTGCCATCACGACCTTTGATCGCTAGCTCTTTGATGCCTTTTTCAACATCTGCAAAGCCAAGCTTGTCGCAGTCTTTTAGCACTGGAGTTACTAGACCTCGTGGCGTTGATACCGCCATGCTAATGTCAAAGTAGTTGTGGTAAACGATGTCATCACCATCGATTGATGCATTTACTTCTGGGTAACGTTTTAGTGCTTCAGTCACTGCTTTCACATAGAAAGACATGAAGCCAAGACGAATACCGTGACGCTCTTCGAACTGGTCTTTGTATTGCTTACGAAGATCCATGATTGGCTTCATGTTCACTTCGTTAAACGTCGTTAGCATTGCGGTGCTATTTTTCGCTTCCAACAGGCGGTTTGCAACCGTCTTACGTAGGCGAGTCATTGGCACACGCTTCTCACTACGAGCGGTTGCTGGAGCTTCAACTGCTGGAGCATCAGCTTTTGGAGCCGCTTTAGCGTTTGCTAGATGCGCTTCGATATCTTCACGAGTAATACGACCGCCAACACCAGTACCTTTAACTTGGTGTGCTTCTAGACCATGTTCCGCAAGTAAACGACGAACGGCAGGGCTAAGTGCATCATTGCTTTCTTCAGTCAGTGTCGCTTTGTGACGCTTATCTGGAGAAGCTTCCGTTGCTTCTGTTTTGTCTGCGGTTGGCTCGCCCGCAACAGCGCCGGCTTTCAATTTAGCAAGAAGTTGCTTTGAAAGTACCGTTGCACCTTCTACTTCAAGAATGGCTTCTAAAACACCGGCTTCCGGAGCTGGCACTTCTAGTACAACTTTGTCAGTTTCAATATCAACCAGAACTTCATCACGCTCTACGGTGTCGCCTGGTTGTTTGTGCCATGTCGCCACGGTTGCATCAGCAACTGATTCAGGTAAATCTGGAACCAGAATTTCAATTGTCATATCTGTTTCTTCCTTTAACTTCTAGTTCTTAGTCCGAAGTTTTTGAGTTCACGTTCAGAGCGTCTTCAACCAACGCTTTTTGTTGTTTCAAGTGCACCGACATGTAGCCAACTGCTGGCGAAGCAGAAGCTGGGCGACCTGCGTATTTAAGATCTGCACCTGCAGGAATAGCGGCACGGAAGTTATGTTGACTACAGTACCAAGCACCTTGGTTCTGAGGCTCTTCCTGACACCACACGAAGTCTTCAACGTTAGTGTATTGAGCAATAGCCGCTTGTACTTCTTCCATTGGGAATGGGTAAAGCTGCTCAATACGCACGATTGCTACGTCTTCTTGCTCGTTGTTGCGACGCTGCTCAAGAAGGTCGAAATACACCTTACCCGAACAGAACACGACGCGTTTTACTTTGCTTGGCTCCAAGTTATCCACTTCAGGGATCGCTGCTTGGAACGTACCTTCTGCAAGGTCTTCTAGAGTCGAAGTACAAAGAGGATGACGAAGCAATGATTTAGGAGACATTACAATCAATGGTCGACGCATTGGGCGTACTACTTGACGACGAATCATGTGGTACACCTGAGCTGGCGTTGACGGAACAACGACCTGCATGTTTTGCTCAGCACACAATTGAAGGTAACGCTCTAGACGAGCAGATGAGTGCTCCGGACCTTGGCCTTCGTAACCATGAGGCAGAAGCATCGTCAGGCCGCACAAACGTCCCCACTTTTGCTCACCAGACGAAATGAATTGGTCAATAACCACTTGTGCGCCGTTAGCGAAGTCACCAAACTGCGCTTCCCAAATGGTCAAACCGCCAGGTTCAGCTGTTGCATAACCGTACTCAAATGCAAGAACAGCTTCTTCCGACAACACAGAGTCAAAAACTTGGAAAGGCCCCTGCTTGTCATGGATATTCGCTAGCGGGATGTAAGTGCTTGCATCTGATTGGTTGTGAAGAACTGAGTGACGATGGAAGAAAGTACCACGACCTGAGTCCTGACCAGAAATACGGATACGCTTACCATCGTCTACCAATGTCGCGTAAGCCAATGTTTCAGCCATCCCCCAGTCAATAGCCTTCTCACCTGTCATCATTGCTAAGCGATCGTTGTACAGCTTGTTTACTCGGCTTTGCAGCTTGTGGCTTTCCGGGTACTGACATAAACGATTACCTAGCTCGACAAGGCGTTGCTTATCGTAGGTCGATTCCCATTGCATATCCCACTCGTGTCCCAAGTAAGGAGACCAGTCTACAGAATGCAATGCCATCGGACGCCACTCTTTCACCACGACTTCACCGCGGTCAAGTGCATCACGATACTCGTTCACCAACTGCGTTGCAGTTTCAATATCCGACTCATTCTTATCAATCAGAACATCGGCGTACAGTTTACGAGGAGTTGGGTGCTTTTTGATTTTTTGGTACATCAACGGCTGAGTCGCGTTCGGTTCATCCGCTTCGTTGTGACCATGACGACGGTAACAAACCAAATCAATCACGACATCACGTTTGAACTCGTTGCGGTAATCCAATGCAATGCGAGTAACAAAAGCAACCGCTTCTGGATCATCGGCGTTAACGTGGAAAATCGGCGCCTGAACCATCTTAGCGATGTCAGTACAATACATGGTTGATCGAGTGTCACGCGGGTTAGACGTTGTAAAGCCAACCTGGTTGTTTACAACAATACGAACCGTACCGCCAACGCAGAAACCACGAGCAAGAGACATGTTGAACGTTTCAGCCACTACACCTTGGCCAGCAATCGCAGAGTCACCATGAATAGTGATAGGAAGAACTTTGCTGCCGTGGTTGTCACCCAAACGGTCTTGACGTGCACGCACTGAACCGATAACCACTGGGTTTACGATTTCTAAGTGAGATGGGTTAAACGCAAGCGCTAAGTGAACATCGCCACCAGGAGTTGCGAAGTCTGCAGAGAAACCTTGGTGGTATTTAACGTCACCGGTACCCCACGTTTCATCGTGCTTACCCGCGAACTCATCAAATAGATCTTGTGGTTTCTTACCCAGTACGTTCACCAGCATGTTCAAACGACCACGGTGAGCCATACCAATAACCACTTCACGCATGCCACTCTTACCCGCATGACGAATCAGTTCTTTCGTCATTGGGATAAGCGCATCACCACCTTCTAGAGAGAATCGCTTCGCACCAGGGAATTTTGCGCCTAAATAACGCTCAAGGCCTTCCGCTGCAGTCAACTCTTCAAGGAACGTGCGTTTTTCATCTTGGTTGAATGATGGCTGGCCTACGACAGACTCAAGACGTTGTTGGATCCAACGCTTTTGCTCTGTGTCAGTCATGTGCATGTATTCAGCACCGATGGAACCGCAGTAAGTTTTCTTGAGGGCTGCGTAGATGTCTTTCAACTTCATGGTTTCTTGCCCAACAGCAAAAGAACCTACGTTGAAAGTTTCTTCGAAGTCGTCTTCGGTAAGATTATGAAATGCTGGGTCTAGCTCCGCCACAGGTGGACGTTGCCACAGACCTAGTGGATCCAATTCTGCAGCCTCGTGTCCGCGGAAGCGGTATGCGTTGATAAGCTGTAGAACTTTTACTTGTTTTGCATCGACATCTGGATCACTAACTTGGACATTGTAATGCTTTGTTTCTCTAGCGAGTCGTCGGAAGTAGTCACGGACACGTGAATGCGGCTGTTCTGCCACTTCTTCTGATGGCTTAGGCAAGCCCTCAAAAACACGTTTCCACTCCTCACTTACCAGATCGGGATCACTTAGATACAGTTCGTAGAGGTCCTCTACATACGTTGCATTGGCGCCAGCCAAGTGTGAAGACTCGAGCCATGCCTTCATCACGCCGTTGTGCATATTTTCCCTTAACCAGTAGTTTTCACGTTTGCTTCGGTCTTACGCCGAGCTAATAAAAGCCGACCGAAATAGCCGGCAATTTTAGTATCCTTTTACTCGTGCTTGAAGGCTGCAGCAAAGTCAGTACGTTGCGTGCTCACTTTACTGCAACTTTATGGCTTGCGAGTAATTAAACCGAGCGATTCACCAGCATCGACTTAATGTGACCGATGGCTTTCGTCGGATTTAGTCCCTTAGGACAAACACTTACACAATTCATGATGCCATGGCAACGAAAAACGCTAAATGCATCATCAAGATCAGACAAACGTTCATCTGTTGCCGTATCTCGGCTATCAATCAACCAGCGGTAAGCCGCAAGTAGGCCTGCAGGGCCAATAAACTTATCTGGGTTCCACCAGAATGACGGACAAGAAGTTGTACAACATGCACACATGATACATTCGTACAATCCATCTAAATGCGCACGCTCATCTGGAGATTGCAGGTTCTCGCGTGATGGCGGTAGAGCACCGTCATCAATTAAGAAAGGCTTAACTTTCGCATAGTTATCATAGAACTGCGTCATGTCAACGATAAGATCGCGCACTACAGGTAGACCCGGTAGAGGACGAATGACGATCTTGTCACCTTGTAGAGCCGATAATGGAGTGATACATGCCAGACCATTTTTGCCGTTCATGTTCAAACCATCAGAACCACACACACCTTCACGACAAGAACGACGGAATGCGATGCTTGGATCTTGCTCTTTTAGCAGAATCAATGCATCAAGCACCATCATGTCTGAGCCTTCGTCTACGTCAAGTGTGTACTCTTTCATGTAAGGCTTAGTATCTACGTCCGGGTTGTAACGGTACAAAGAGAAGTTCAGTTTCATAATCATATCCTCCCTTAGTATGTACGTACTTTCGGTGGGAACGCGTCACGGTGTACTGGCGTCATGTTTACATCACGCTTAGTCATCGCTTCGGTTTCCGGGTTGTAGATAGAGTGGCATAGCCAGTTCTCATCATCACGCTCAGGGAAGTCGAAGCGAGCATGAGCACCACGGCTTTCTGTACGGTAGTTTGCTGCAACTGCTGTTGAGAACGCGGTTTCCATCAGGTTATCTAGTTCTAGACACTCAATACGTTGCGTGTTGAACTCAGAAGATTTGTCGGCTAAATGAGCATCTTTCAGACGTTCACGAATTACCTTCAACTCTTCTAGGCCCGTCGCCATTGCATCACCTTCGCGGAATACCGAGAAACTGTTTTGCATACAGCGTTGTAGGTCTTTACGGATTTGTACTGGATCTTCGCCACCAGTGCTATTTTCCCAACGCATAGTGCGCGCTAGAGAAGCTTCGATGTCTGATTCAGTTGCAGGGCGAGCTTCAACTTGAGCAGCAAGAGTCTCACCTAGGTGTAGGCCTGTTGCACGACCAAATACCACCAAGTCTAGTAGTGAGTTACCACCTAGACGGTTTGCACCGTGTACAGATACAGAAGCAATTTCACCACAAGCGTATAGACCTTGAACTTCCGCTTCGCTGCCATCCGCAAGTTGCTTAATCGCTTGACCAGAAACTTGAGTCGGAACACCACCCATCATGTAGTGACAAGTTGGAATTACTGGAATTGGTTCTTTCACTGGATCAACGTGTGCGAATGTACGAGACAGTTCACAGATACCTGGCAGACGTGATTCAAGTACTTCTTTGCCAAGGTGATCAAGTTTCAACTTGATATGTGGACCCCAAGGGCCATCACAACCGCGGCCTTCACGGATTTCAATCATCATAGAGCGAGCAACAACGTCGCGACCAGCAAGGTCTTTCGCGTTTGGAGCGTAACGTTCCATAAAGCGTTCGCCGTCTTTGTTTAGAAGGTAACCACCTTCACCACGACAGCCTTCTGTCACAAGAACACCCGCGCCAGCAATACCCGTTGGGTGGAACTGCCACATTTCCATGTCTTGCATTGGAACACCTGCACGAAGTGCCATACCAACGCCATCACCCGTGTTGATGTGCGCGTTAGTTGTCGATGCGTAAATACGACCTGCACCACCAGTAGCTAGAATTGTTGCTTTCGATTTGAAGTAACAGATTTCACCCGTTTCCATACAGATCGCAGTACAACCCATGATTGCGCCATCTTGGTTTTTCACAAGATCCAAAGCGTACCATTCAGAAAAGATGGTTGTCTTATGTTTGACGTTTTGTTGGTAAAGCGTATGAAGAAGAGCGTGACCTGTACGGTCTGCAGCAGCTGCTGTGCGCGCCGCCTGCTCACCACCAAACTCTTTTGACTGACCGCCGAATGGACGTTGGTAGATGGTACCGTTATCAAAACGAGAGAATGGAAGACCCATTTTTTCTAGCTCGATAACTGACTCAGGACCATTTTTACACATGTATTCAATCGCGTTCTGGTCACCAATGTAATCAGAACCTTTTACTGTGTCGTACATGTGCCATTGCCAATCGTCCTTATGCGAGTTACCAAGCGCAACTGTGATACCGCCTTGAGCAGATACAGTATGAGAACGGGTTGGGAATACTTTAGACAACAAAGCACAAGAAAGGCCTTGTTCCGAAATTTGTAGTGCAGCGCGCATACCTGCACCACCAGCGCCGATTACTACGGCATCAAACTCACGAACTGGAATAGACACTTACGCACCCCACAGAATAAATAGACCAGAGAAGACATAACCGAATAAAACGGCAATCACACCAAGTTGAAGTGCTCCACGAAGTTTCGCGCACTTAATGTAGTCGGTGAACACTTGCCACATACCGATCCATGCATGAATCAGAACAGATGCAAGCGCCAACATGGTGAAGACTTTAGTGAAAGTACCACCAAAGAATTGGGTCCATGATGCGTAAGAGATATCTGAAAATGCACAGAAGCTAACCAGATAAATCGTATATAGCGTCATAATGATGGCTGTTGCACGAATCAGTAGGAAATCGTGTACACCATTACGACCAAATGAAGATACGTGTTTTACCATACTAAGATCCCCGCCAATAGTGATAATACTGCAGTTGCACCAAAGGCAACTTTCGCGCTCATCACGCCTGAATCTAGTTCTTCAAAATGACCTAGATCCATCAGCAAATGGCGAATACCACCAGCGATGTGGTAGGCAAGTGCAGTCAGGATACCCCACAGGATGAATTTTACGAAGAAGCCATCAACGATATCTGCAGCTTCCATAAAACCCATAGGGGATGACAGAGAAATGGACAGTAACCAAAGTAATATACCCACCGCAACAAACGTAATTACCCCAGACACACGGTGCAGGATCGATGCGATTGCTGTGATAGGAAAGCGAATGGTCTGTAAATCTAAATTAACAGGTCTTGACTTTCTTTCTTTCACGGGCTTGCTCACTCAGCTCCATTGAGCATTTATTGTTATAACCAATTTCAGCTTCCAAACGTACAAAAGTTAACATTTGATTAACAAATTACCGCAATAAGCTCAGAGATAATTGTAAACACTTTGTTAACAACCGGAGTCCACAAACAAACCTCACTTTTGTTTCTAGCCCCGAATTTATAAGGATTTAACTAAAATTTTCTTTGCCAATATACGGCGAGCAACATTCTAATACAATTGGTGTAACAAATTATGCTACATAGAACAGATTTTTAACGATTTTCATGAGAAAAATCATAACAAGTGCACACAAAGATGGAGAAAAATTGACTTTAAGCTTTAACAACAGTACAAAAATGGCACATAAACATCCTGGACGGATTAAATAATAAACAAAGGAGATTGTTATGGCGGATAAGAAAGCGACCCTTCATGTTGAAGGTCAAGCGCCAATCGAACTGCCAATTATGGACGGTACGCTAGGTACACCTGTAATTGACGTTCGTAAACTGGGAGCCAATGGTTACTTTACTTTTGACCCAGGTTTTCTTGCCACTGCATCTTGTGAATCATCAATCACTTACATCGATGGCGGCAAAGGCATTCTTTTGCACCGCGGTTACCCGATTGATCAATTAGCCAATAACGCAGATTACCTAGAAGTATGTTACATCCTTCTTTACGGTGAAGCCCCTACCCGAGAACAATACGAGCAATTCAAAACGACTGTTACTCGTCACACAATGGTACACGAGCAAATCGCAAGCTTCTTCCATGGCTTCCGTCGTGATGCTCACCCCATGGCAGTAATGTGTGGTGTGGTTGGTGCTCTTGCAGCCTTCTACCACGATTCACTTGATATCAATAACGACGAGCACCGCGAAATTGCGGCTTATCGTCTGCTATCTAAAATGCCAACTCTGGCTGCAATGTGTTTCAAATACTCTGTTGGTCAGCCATTTATCTACCCACGCAACGATTTGAGCTACGCGGAAAACTTCCTACACATGATGTTTGCTAACCCATGTGAAGAGTATGAAGTGAACCCTGTTGTTGCTCGTGCGATGGATAAAATCTTCACACTTCACGCAGATCACGAGCAAAACGCGTCGACATCAACAGTCCGTTTAGCAGGTTCTTCTGGTGCAAACCCATTCGCATGTATTGCCGCTGGTATCGCATCACTTTGGGGCCCAGCTCACGGTGGCGCAAACGAAGCATGTCTGAAGATGCTAGAAGAAATCGGCAGCGTGGATAACATTCCAGAATACGTGGAACGTGCGAAAGACAAAGATGACCCATTCCGTTTGATGGGCTTCGGTCACCGTGTTTACAAGAACTACGATCCACGAGCGACCGTAATGCGTGAAACATGTCACGAAGTTCTAAAAGAGCTGAACATTAAAGATCCTCTGCTGGATGTAGCAATGGAACTTGAGCGTATCGCTCTTTCTGACGAATACTTTGTTTCTAAGAAACTGTACCCGAACGTAGATTTCTATTCAGGTATCATTCTGAAAGCGATCGGTATTCCTGTATCAATGTTTACGGTTATCTTCGCGATTTCTCGTACTATTGGTTGGATTGCCCACTGGAACGAGATGCACAGCGACCCACTAAACCGTATCGGTCGTCCACGTCAGCTTTACAAAGGCGAAACGCAACGTGAATTTTCGCCGCTTCATGAGCGAGAATAATCGTTACTAGAGTTATCAGATAAACAAAAGGGTTGAGATGTAAGTCTCAACCCTTTTTTAGTTTTAACGATAAAAATACTCGCTACACTGGATTATCAATATCCACAAACTCGACATCTAAACCGTATTCATCGGCTAACCACTTACCAAGTGCTTTGATGCCATAACGCTCTGTTGCATGGTGACCCGCAGCAAAATAGTGGATGTCCATCTCACGAGCGGTGTAAGTTGTTCGCTCCGAAATTTCGCCAGAAATGAATGCATCTAATCCATGCTGAACCGCAAGTTCAATGAAATCTTGTCCACCGCCAGTACACCAACCAACGGTTTCGATCATTTTCTCCGCATTATCTGGAGCGATATGTAGAGGCTCTCGATTAAGTGCTTGGTTGATCTTTCTCGCAAATTGAGAACCAGTCATCGGTTTTTTCAAGCGTCCAAATAGGGCAACAGACTGCGGATGCCCTTCTAACCCACCGTCGATTTCAATATCAAGAAGACGAGCAAGCTCTGCGTTGTTGCCAAGTTCAGGATGAATGTCAAGCGGTAGATGGTAGCCGTACAGATTAATGTCACTTTTAATTAGGCTACGAATGCGCTTACCTTTCATACCGCGAATGGGTTCGGGCTCCCCTTTCCAAAAATAACCATGGTGGACCAATAACGCATCGGCTCTGAGTTCAATCGCTTTATCAATTAATGCTTGAGAAGCGGTTACTCCAGTAACAACGCGCTTGATCTGTGGACAGCCTTCAACCTGTAATCCATTTGGCGCGTAATCTTTAATTAACTCGGGCGAGAGTTTGCTGTTGAGAATCTTTTCTAACTGTAAATTATTCATTATCACTTCCAATTTCGAGCGAGTACCTCAAAGTGTATATCGAACTATGACACTGATGCTAGCTACCCTATTCTACTAACCAAATTTAGTTACAATAACGAGGCTCGCGGTTTTATCAACATCACTAAGGAATCAGGATGAATCAACTGCAACGTCTTTATCAATGGATCACCTCTTCTCCTCCTCTTTTTCAGTTGCTCCCTCCTTTTGCTACATTGGAAGACTTATCGATTAAACCTCTGGATGAATCTGAAGAGTACCAAGGGAACCCGAGACTGGGTTTTTTGTATCAGCATTTATGTACCGCTGCACTTGCGAATTCAGAACAATATGAAATTGTTGCAGAAGAAATTCAACTCAACGATAGCGACGGAAAAACCATTGGTGCGATAGATCTCATACTCAAAAATAGAACATTGGACCAACTAGAACATTGGGAAGTAGCGATTAAGTTTTATCTTTTACATGAAGGTGTTTGGTATGGCCCAAACGCGCACGATCAATTGCATACAAAACTGGATAGAATGCTCTCCCACCAATTGAAAATGAGCGAAAGGCCTGAATTTAGAAAAATGCTTCCTCTGGTTCAGTCTCCAAAGGAACGCTTGTTGATGCAAGGGCGACTTTACATCAATCCATTTTCTAATGAAGTACCGCCGAAAGAGTGCTTAGGTTTTGCTCTCAATCCAAGCCAAATCAGTGGATATTGGTGTTATCAAAGCCAATGGAGTTTGATCAATAAACCGCTTTACCACTTAAGCAAACCCCACTGGGCTATCGGTACGGATGATTTTTCTCAGCCGATTGAAAAACCAATGGAGCGATTTGAGCATGCACAAACAGCAGATGGCGAGTTCTGGTTTATCGTGCCAGATAATTGGCCACAAAATCCAAAGGCTCATAAATAGAGAGTTAACGACGAGTTGTAAAAAAGGCGACTATCTGGTCGCCTTTTTGTCAGAGTAGGTTTAATTACAAACCTGCAGCTGCAAATACTTGATTCACAATCTCTTGTGCTTCAGCTTCAATTTGTTTTAGGTGTTCTTCACCCTTGAAGCTTTCACAATAGATTTTGTAGATGTCTTCCGTACCCGATGGACGAGCAGCAAACCAACCATTTTCAGTCGTCACTTTCAATCCGCCAATCGCCGCACCGTTACCAGGAGCGTGTGTTAGACGCGCCGTAATCGGATCACCTGCCAGTGTTTCTGCTGCAACCATTTCTGGCGACAGTTTCTTCAACACATCTTTTTGAGGTCCATTCGCTACCGCTTGAATACGATTGTACTTAGACTCACCGTGTTTAGCGGCAAGCTCTTCGTAGTACTCTTGTGGGTTTTTACCCGTTACCGCAGTAATCTCTGCCGCTAACAAACATAGTAAGATGCCGTCTTTGTCTGTTGACCATGGTGTTCCATCTTTACGTAGGAAAGAGGCACCAGCGCTCTCTTCACCACCAAAACCAAACTTGCCAGTGTAAAGGCCATCGACAAACCACTTGAAGCCGACAGGCACTTCACACAGTTCACGACCCAAATCGGCTACTACTCGGTCGATAAGTGCACTTGAAACCAGCGTCTTACCAACCGCAACATCTGTACCCCACGCATCACGATGACGGTATAGGTAGTCGATACAAACCGCTAAGAAATGGTTCGGGTTCATCAAACCTTTCGGCGTCACGATACCATGACGGTCATAGTCTGGATCATTACCAAACGCAAGATCGTATTCATCTTTCAGGGCTAGCAGACCAGCCATTGCGTATGGAGAAGAACAGTCCATACGAACCACGCCGTCCTTATCAAGCGACATGAACTGGAATGATGGGTCAATCGCTTCGCTGACCAAGGTCAGATCTAAGTTGTATGCTTGGCCGATTTGACGCCAGTAATCAATGCCGCTGCCACCAAGTGGATCCACACCAATTTTCAACTTCGATTTCTGGATCGCTTCCATATCGATAACATTTACTAAGTCATCGATGTAAGGCTTCACCAAATCCATCTCTACGAATAGCTCAGATGCTTTCGCTTCTGCTAGCGCTAGACGCTTCACATCTTTTAGGCCACCAGCAATGATCTCGTTCGCACGATCTTCAATCGCTTGAGTTAATTCTGCTTCTGCTGGACCGCCATGTGTTGGATTGTACTTAATACCGCCATCTTGTGGTGGATTATGAGACGGTGTGATAACGATGCCATCCGCTTTCTCATCATGCTTTAGATTGTAAGTTAAGATAGCGTGAGAAATGCCAGGTGTTGGTGTGTAGCCATTATCCTGCTGTACGATGACTTTTACACCATTCGCAATCAAAACTTCGATTACGCTTGAAAACGCAGGTTCTGACAACGCGTGGGTATCTTTGCCCACAAACAACGGCCCTGTAGTCCCCTGCTTGGCACGTACTTCTGCAACTGCTTGTGCGATAGCAAGAATGTGGTTTTCATTAAAAGTTTGCTTGTCTGCTGTGCCACGGTGACCAGAAGTACCGAATTGAACCTTATGTTCCGCATTATTAGCATCAGGCTGAAGTAAGAAGTAGTTAGCAACTAACGCTGGAATATTATGGAGATCTTCCTGCTGCGCTTTTTGCCCAGCACGAGGGTGCATAGCCATGTTTGACATCCTTTCTTTTAAAAATAATAAAATTACAAAAAAGCCTCATAATATCCGCTAACTGCGACGCATTATGAGGCTTCTATCAGGTTTCTTAGATTGAACCTGTTACTTTTTCTATCAAGTCAGGTTGGAACTCCATGTGCGTCATCACTTGTTCAACCATTTGTCTCTTACGACTGGTATTGTTGTTTGTGATAACCCAAAACGGCGTACCTGGAATGGCTTTAGGCTTGGTGGTGTTACCATTGGCCAGTAAGGTTTCTTCATTGTCTGCAAAGTAAACGCGTTTGCGTCCCTTTACGTTTGTCGCTTGTGCGAAGCCTTCTGGATTTAACTTATGTAAGGTCGATAGTACTAACATAAAGCGATCAATCGCTTTTTTTAGACCGGCAAACTCATCAGAAATTAGCAGCGAACGCATCTCTTTCACTACATCAATAGATTCTGCTTTGCCCGCATCTTTACTTACTACAATCCCTTGTGGCTTCTCTACTGCTGGTGCCGATTCTGCTACCTGCAACTGACCATCAAGGTTTAAAAGGCGTCGCAAAATATCCGAGGCGCTTTCACCGATATGCTTAGTTTGGCTAGCAATGTAACGGTATAGATCCTCATCAACCTCAATTGTTTTCATTCGCTTTTCACATTCTCAATGTTTAAACTCTGGGGGATTATAACGAGATCCTTTCGGATACTCCACGTTAAACCCATCACGAATAAGATAAAATGTCAGCATTACTCAACTATAAGCAGGAAGGCCAAGGCCAAACAGTTGTTTTGATTCACGGATTGTTTGGTAGTTTAAGTAATCTGGGCCTATTGGCTCGTGATCTTGTTGAAGATCACTCAGTGATCAGTATCGACCTACGCAATCACGGTCTCTCTTTCCACTCTGATACTCATAACTACACTGACATGGCACAAGATGTCGCGACGCTTCTTCAGCACTTAAACGTTGAGCCATCGATAATCGTCGGCCATTCAATGGGCGGTAAAGTCGCGATGAAACTCGCTGATATAGCACCAAATCTTGTGAAACAGTTGGTCGTATTGGACATGGCTCCAGTAGCTTACCAGACCAATCGTCACGACAACGTATTTGATGGTTTGCTGGCCGTTATCAAAGAAAAACCTGCGAACCGTCAACAAACGTTAGAAATCTTAGCTCAACACATTGAGATGGATGGCGTTAGACAATTTCTCTCAAAATCTCTGTTTAAAAATGAAGACCATATGGCTTGGCGATTTAACGTCGACAGTTTATTAAGTAACTATGCTGAGATCATTGGTTGGCAAGATATTGCTCCTACCGAGATCCCGACACTCTTCATTAAAGGCGGAGATTCGGACTACTTAATGCCAGAGCACCAACCGTCAGTACAACGACAATTCAAACAAGCTAAAGCACACATTATTGCCAACACAGGCCATTGGTTACACGCAGAAAAACCTGCTGAAGTGATGCGAGTGATCCGGAAATACATTTCGAGTTAACAAATTCGAAAAGCAACAATAGATTATTGAAATAACCCTCCTTGTAGTGCATTAACAATACTGTGTAACAGTGGTATAGTGCGCCCAAGATTTTTCGGCATGAAGGACTAAAATGCTTTACGACTATATGGATATGCTCGAGTCTATTGGGCTCGATCTTCTTTTTGCTGCTATCTTCTTTTTCATCGGGATGGCAATAAAAGATGTGCTAAAGCAAGGCAATGTACCTGTTTTTGGTCGTCGTATTGTATGGTTAGTCCTTTTCCTAGGCTGTGCTGGCTTTATTGCAAAAGGTATTATTCAGCTCACTTGGGAAGGCTCGGGGTTAGGTTAAACCCTCAGTACCATTGCCCATAACAAACAATGTAAAGGTATAGACTCTATGGCAAGTGTAGGTATCTTCTTCGGTAGCGACACAGGTAATACTGAAGCCGTTGCAAAGATGATTCAAAAGCAACTAGGCAAACATCTAGTTCACGTTCAAGACATCGCGAAAAGCAGCAAAGAAGACATTGATAACTTTGATCTTCTTCTTCTAGGTATCCCTACTTGGTACTACGGTGAAGCACAATGTGATTGGGATGATTTCTTCCCTGAACTTGAGCAGATCGATTTCTCTACTAAGCTAGTGGCTATCTTCGGCTGTGGCGACCAAGAAGACTACGCAGAATACTTCTGCGATGCGATGGGTACAGTGCGTGACATCGTTGAGTCTAAAGGCGGCACAATTCTTGGTCATACTTCAACTGAAGGCTACGAGTTTGAAGCTTCAAAAGCACTTGTTGAAGGCGACGACAGCCAATTCGTAGGTCTGTGTATTGATGAAGACCGTCAACCTGAGTTGACTGACCAACGCGTCGAAAACTGGGTTAAGCAGATTTACGAAGAAATGTGCCTAGCTGAGCTAGAAGGCTAAGTAAGTATTAAAAAAGACCTCCGATTGGAGGTCTTTTTTATAACATTAAATTAAGGCGCTTCCGTTACCGCCTCTTCTTCTCGATATTGAGGCTTCTTTCTCACATATAACTTGCGCTGAACTTCAGATACCACATTCCCTTGTTTGTCTTTTACATGTGTAATGAATTCAGGAAAGCACTTTTCGCCGTTTCGAGTCATCTGATAGATCTCGTCTAGCATACCATCCGTGATCTCAAACTCAGCAAACAAATCGCTTTGTCCTGGCTTGATAAAGTTGATGCTCGCCTCTTTATCCCACACGTAATACTCTTCACGTAGAATACCCATCAACATGAGAGAGTAAATGGGATCTGTTAAGGAAAAAATACTGCCTCCATACTGTGTACGATTGGCATTTTTGTTCCACCAGCGAAGTTTCAAACGAACTTTAACCGTTCGGAAGTCTTCAGAAATATGTAAGATTTTAATTCCGGCCCCCCAAAATGGTGGCCATACATTCAACGCAAACTTCACAATCCCTGGTTTATAAATCTTCGCGAGTCGCTTATTCATTGCAGTCCGTGCCCTCTCTAAGCTCATGTTACAAAATTGTAACTGGTCAGATCTGTAATATAATCGACCCATTTCCAATTTACAAAAAGATTCTATTAACCCTTTGAAGTTCGTGGTTTAATGTTTTTAGCGCTTCGCCTATAATGGTAGGAATATTGAATTCTGTTAAATCGCTGCAGATGATCCAACGGGAAAGTATATGTCAGATAATAATCAGGCGCTGAAGGATGCGGGTCTAAAAGTTACCCTTCCAAGGCTAAAAATTCTAGAAGTACTTCAGCAGCCAGACTGCCAGCACATCAGTGCTGAAGATTTGTACAAAAAGCTGATTGATCTAGGTGAAGAGATAGGTCTAGCAACTGTTTATCGCGTTCTAAACCAATTCGACGATGCAGGTATTGTTACTCGTCACCACTTTGAAGGTGGCAAGTCAGTCTTCGAATTGTCAACTCAACATCACCACGACCACCTAGTGTGTCTAGACTGTGGTGAGGTAATTGAGTTTTCTGACGACATCATTGAAGAGCGCCAACGCGAAATAGCAGCTAAGTACAATGTGACGCTAACAAACCACAGCTTATACCTATACGGTAAATGCAGTGACGGTGGCTGCAAAGAAAACCCAGATGCGCACAAACCTGCAAAGTAATTTGCTTGTAGATTAAAAATAAACGCCAGTTAAAGCTGGCGTTTTTTGTATCTGTACTTTTTTGCTTAATCCAAAAACAAAAATGCCAGCAATTGCTGGCATTTTTCTATAGGTAACGATTGAGATTATTGGTTCTCAATTTTCGCCCATGTATCACGTAGGCCAACCGTGCGGTTGAACACTAGGTTATCTGCAGTTGAATCTTTAGAATCCGCACAGAAGTAACCCATACGCTCGAACTGGTAGCCTTGCTCTGCTTCTGCAGATACCAGGCTCGGCTCAACGAAGCCGTTGATCACAACGAGTGAATCAGGGTTAATGGTTGAAGCGAAGTCTTCTGCTGCTGCTGGATTTGGAACAGTGAACAAACGATCGTATAGACGAATTTCTGCTGGTAGCGCTTTATCCGCAGATACCCAGTGAATTACGCCTTTAACTTTACGACCATCTGCTGGGTTTTTGCCTAGCGTTTCAGGATCGTAAGTACAGTAAATCGTTGTGATGTTGCCTTCCGCGTCTTTTTCAATACGCTCAGCTTTGATCACGTAAGCACCACGTAAACGAACTTCTTTACCAAGAACTAGACGCTTGTACTTTTTGTTCGCTTCTTCACGGAAATCTTCACGCTCGATCCAAACTTCACGAGTAAACGGTACTTCACGCTCACCCATTTCAGGTTTATTTGGATGGTTAGCCAGCGTTAGATTTTCTACAGTGCCCTCTTCAAAGTTCTCGATAACAACTTTAACAGGGTCCAACACAGCCATCGCACGAGGTGCATTTTCGTTTAGGTCGTCACGAATACAAGATTCAAGCGAGCTAAACTCGATCATGTTTTCTTGCTTCGTTACGCCGATACGCTTACAGAATTCACGGATTGACGCAGGTGTGAAACCACGACGACGTAAACCAGATACTGTTGGCATACGAGGATCATCCCAACCGTTAACCAATTTTTCGGTTACTAGTTGGTTTAGCTTACGCTTAGACATCACTGTGTATTCTAGATTTAGACGACTGAACTCGTATTGATGAGGACGACAATCAATTGTGATGTTGTCTAGTACCCAGTCGTACAAACGACGATTGTCCATGAACTCTAGCGTACAGATAGAGTGTGTAATGCCTTCTAGCGCATCAGAGATACAGTGTGTGAAGTCGTACATTGGGTAAATGCACCACTTATCACCCGTTTGATGGTGAGTAGCAAAACGTACACGGTATAGCACTGGATCACGCATAACCATGAATGACGAACCCATATCGATCTTCGCACGAAGACACGCTTTACCTTCTTCAAATTCACCTGCGCGCATTTTTTCAAATAGCGCTAAGTTTTCTTCAACAGAACGGTCGCGGTATGGGCTTGGCTTACCTGGCTCTTTTAGCGTGCCACGGTACTCACGAATCTGCTCTGGACTTAGCTCATCTACGTACGCTAAGCCTTTGTTAATCAATTCAATTGCATATTCGTAAAGCTTGTCGAAGTAGTTTGATGAGTAACATACTTCACCATCCCACTCGAAGCCTAACCAGTTTACATCTTTCTTGATAGACTCAACGTATTCGATGTCTTCTTTTTCAGGGTTTGTATCGTCGAAACGTAAGTTACATTGACCCTGGTAGTCCTGAGCAATACCGAAGTTCAAACAGATAGACTTAGCATGACCGATGTGCAGATAGCCATTTGGCTCCGGCGGGAATCGAGTATGCACGCTAGTGTGTTTGCCATCCGCTAGATCCTTATCAATGATCTGGCGAATAAAGTTTGATGGACGAGCATCAGCTTCACTCATCTATAGCACCTCAAAAATATAAGTATTGTCAGAGAAAACGGAACTCTGTATCCGATATGGTTTTACAGAGTGCATTGTTTCTAATGATCCACAATTCTAAGCCATTAGACAACAAGAACTCGCGCTAAAACGGCAATATTTATCGAGTTCGCGTGAATGCACAGCAGATTCAAAGCACTAAAACAAAAAAAGACCTCCCGAAGGAGGTCTCTAATCAAATATCAGTTCGATGTAATTATGGTAGTTTTACATTCGATAGGTCTTCGTTTGCGCCGATTGCTTTCATTTCACCAGCAACGATTTCTGCTAGAGGACCAAGGATAACTTGAAGGTTGTTTTCACCTAGTTTAACAACACCTTTCGCACCTAGTTTCTTCAACACTTCTTCATCAGCTACTGAACGATCTTTCAGAGTTAGACGTAGACGAGTGATACATGCGTCAATTGAAGTTAGGTTGTCATGACCACCTAGCGCTTTTAGGTATTGACGAGCTAGGTCACCACTTTTTGCTTCACCTGCTGGTGCTGCTGCTTGGCTATCATCATCTTCACGACCTGGCGATTTTAGGTTAAACGCGCGGATTGCAAAGCTGAATGTGAAGAAGTAAAGAGCACCGAAGCCAAGACCAACTGCACCTAGTAGTAGAGGTTTAGTTGCTAGACCGTAGTTCAACAAGTAGTCAATTAGACCAGCAGAGAATGTGAAGCCGTGTAGCGTACCAAGCATGTTAGCAACAACTAGCGATAGACCAGTGAACACTGCGTGAATCGCGTATAGAGCAGGAGCTAGGAATACGAACATGAACTCTAGAGGCTCTGTGATACCAGTTAGGAATGAACAGAATGCAACAGAGAACAATGCACCACCAACTTGGCTACGTTTCTCAACAGGAGCCGCTAGGTACATAGCAAGTGCTGCACCTGGTAGACCAAACATCATTACTGGGAAGAAACCGTTCATGAATACACCAGCGCTCTTATCACCACCGAAGAAACGGTGTAGGTCACCAGATTTAACTGTTTCAGTTACTTCTTTAACAGTTGCTGTAATTTCTGGAGTTACTGAGTTAGCGAATTCAAATGTGTGAGTTTGACCTGCAACAAGAGTCTTAGCTAGAGCTGGGTCAACACAAAGTTGTTGTAGTGCAGGAAGAGCTTGACCAGCAGCTGTTGCGCCAGAAACTAGCACTTCTTGACAAGAACCCATACCAAACCAGAAGAAAGAGTTCAGTACGTGGTGTAGACCTACAGGAATTAGAGCACGGTTAAGCGTACCATATACAAACTGACCGATTGCGCCAGAAGTAGAGATACCGTGAGCAAGTGCATCTAGACCACCTTGGATTGTTGGCCATACAATACCTGAAACAGCACCAGCAACTAGGGCGAACAAACCAGCCATAATTGGCACTAGGCGCTTACCAGAGAAGAATGCTAGCCACTCAGGAAGGCGTGTAGCATGGAAAGCGTTGTAAGAATGGCCAGCAATGATACCTGCGATGATACCACCGAAGAATGACATGTTAACTGACGCATCGATTGTTGACGCTGTCGCAGTAAGTACGAAGTACGCAACCGCACCAGCAAGACCTGCAGCACCTTGACCGTCTTTTGATAAGCCGATCGCGATACCTAGACCAAATAACAATGGAAGGTTAGAGAAGATTGAGTTACCGGCTTGTGCCATAAACGCGATGTCAAATACATCAGGTTGGCCCAAGCGCAGTAACAAGCCTGCGATTGGCAAAGTCGCGATAGGAAGCATAAGAGCTTTACCTAACTTCTGCGCGTATCCGAGAATATTCACCTTAAGTTCCCCCTATAGGATTCGATGTTATGTTGAATGACTTATTTCAGTCGTTCAATTTAGTCATCGTCAGTTTATGACATTAATTTTGCTCCGCAAATTAAAAGCTCATTGTTTGTGATCATAATCACCACAATTTGCCCTTTCGAAAGGTTTTTGCTAGCGAGATCATAAAACTTATTTTATTATACGAAAAAATGGCGTTTTAAAGATAATATTCTCGCACTTTATGCAAGGCAGAATCAGTGTTATTTTGGTATCTCGGCGGGTAATTCTTAGTAACTTTGCTCTGAAAAAGAATCATAAAAAACAATTCATTTATTATTTTTCAGTTAGTTACTCTGACAATGACATCGATAAAACGCAACTTGCTGTATGTGACTCGTTATCTAATTCAGTGATACAAACTAAGTACCCACATGACTCATTCAGTCGCCGATTAGATAACGATACAGAAATTGAATTCTCATCTATAAGGACTAGCTGACTATGTACGCGCTAAGTAACTGTAAAATCTATACCGGTAGTGATGTTCTTACCGATCATGCGGTCATCGTTGAAAACGATCTAATTCAATCCATTGTGCCCGTTGCTGAACTACCGAAAGGCATTGAAGTAAAAGATCTGAATGGAGCTAACTTAAGTCCTGGTTTTATCGACCTGCAACTGAACGGTTGTGGCGGCGTCATGTTGAACGATGCTATCACAGCAGAAACGATGCAAATCATGCACGAAGCAAACCTAAAGTCGGGTTGTACCAGCTTCCTTCCTACGCTGATCACTTCTTCTGATGAAGATATGCGCGCGGCAATCTCCGCAGCTCGCGAATATCACAAAAAATACCAAAACCAATCGCTTGGCTTACATCTTGAAGGCCCATACCTTAACGTCGCGAAAAAAGGTATTCATAGCGTTGACTTCATCCGTCCATCCGATGACGGCATGATTGACCTTATTTGCTCAAATGCAGACATAATTGCCAAAGTAACTCTTGCACCAGAGCAGAACGACCCTGAACATATCGCACGCCTAAAAGCTGCAGGTATTGTGGTTTCAATCGGTCACACAAACGCGACCTATGCTGAAGCTCGTAAAGGGTTTGAGGCTGGTATTACTTTTGCCACTCATCTATTCAATGCGATGACTCCTATGGTTGGTCGTGAGCCAGGAGTGGTTGGTGCTATTTACGATACACCAGAGATCTACGCAGGCATCATTGCTGACGGCTTCCACGTAGACTACGCAAACATTCGAATTGCTCATAAAATCAAAGGTGAAAAGCTTGTTTTGGTGACCGATGCCACAGCTCCGGCAGGTGCTAACATTGATCACTTTATTTTTGTCGGTAAGAAAGTATATTACCGAGATGGTAAGTGTGTTGATGAAAACGGCACACTAGGCGGCTCAGCTCTGACTATGATTGAAGCAGTTCAGAACACAGTTGAGCACGCAGGTATCGCTTTAGAAGAAGCTCTACGAATGGCTACACTGTACCCAGCGACAGCAATTGGCGTTGAGGACCGTCTCGGCCGTATTCGAAAAGGCATGGTTGCAAACCTAACTATTTTCGATCGTGACTTCAACGTTAAAGCGACGGTTGTTAACGGACAATACGAGCAAAATTAAGCATGAATGGCGGACAGATTGGTAATGTAGATTTAGTAAAACAGCTTAACAGCGCTGCGGTATACAGGCTGATTGATCAGCAAGGTCCTATCTCCCGAATTCAAGTCGCGGATGTTAGCCAGCTTGCTCCAGCGAGTGTTACCAAAATCACCCGTCAACTATTGGAACGCGGCCTCATTAAAGAGGTCGCCCAACAAGCTTCAACAGGTGGTCGTCGAGCAATCTCATTGACCACTGAAGTGAAGCCTTTTCACTCTATCGCCGTTCGTTTGGGTCGAGACTACGTTCAATTCTGTCTCTATGACTTAGGCGGCACTGCACTGGCAGAAGATCAACACGAACTTCACTACACCAACCAAGCCGATTTGATCGCAGGTCTTATTGATTTATTAAAAGACTTCGTAAGTCGTTGCCAAGATAAAATTGACCAGTTGATTGCTATCGGTATTACGTTACCAGGCCTAGTTAACCCTACGACAGGCGTCGTTGAGTACATGCCAAATACGGATATTGATAACCTTGCGCTTGGTGAAATTATCCGAGAGAAGTTCAATACGGCTTGCTTTGTCGGTAACGACGTCCGTGGTATGGCACTTGCAGAACATTATTTTGGTGCTAGCCAAGATTGCCAAGACTCTATCTTAGTCAGTGTACACCGCGGTACTGGCGCAGGTATCATTGTTAACGGCCAAGTGTTTCTAGGTTTTAACCGTAACGTAGGTGAAATTGGCCACATTCAAATTGACCCTCTTGGTGAGCAATGCCAATGCGGCAACTTTGGCTGTCTTGAAACGGTTGCTGCTAACCCAGCGATCATCCAACGCGTTAAACAGCTCATAGCACAAGGCTATGAGTCTAGCTTAACGCAATTGGAGCACATTACGATTGAAGATGTATGCACTCATGCTATGAACGGTGATGAGCTCGCGAAACAGAGCTTAGTACGTGTTGGTAACCAGTTGGGTAAAGCCATCGCTATCACCATCAACTTGTTTAACCCACAAAAAATCGTGATTGCAGGTGACATCACCGCTGCACAAGACATTGTTTTCCCTGCAATTCAAAGAAATGTAGAAAACCAGTCACTGAAAACATTCCATAACGATCTTCCAATTGTGGCTTCTCACATTGATAAGCAGCCAACAATGGGCGCTTTCGCCATGATAAAACGAGCGATGTTAAATGGCGTTTTGTTACAAAAGTTACTAGAAGACTAAGTTTATACAACTAATTGAGTTACAATCTCGGGCTGTGTTTTCACAGCCCGTTTTCGTATATCAGGAATCTAGCTCAACAGTATGGAAATTATTCTAATTACAACGGCTTTTTTAGCAGGCTTCATCGCGCTCAAATGCAGCCTTCCCCCTCTAGTCGGTTTTCTACTAGCGGGTTTTGGCTTACATGCCTTTGGCTATCAAAGTAATGACGTTATTGTCACTCTGGCTGATCTCGGCGTTACTCTTTTGCTTTTTACTATTGGCTTAAAGCTCGATGTAAAAACATTGCTTTCCAAAGAAATTTGGGGCGGCGCAACAGCGCACAATATTCTTTCAACCGCTTTTTTTGCCCTTGCGTTGTCAGGGCTGAAACTGCTTGGATTAACGTCCCTTGCAAGTATGGAAAGCGGGCAGATATTGCTCCTAGCCTTTGCACTTTCCTTCTCTAGCACTGTTTTCGCGGTAAAAACACTGCAGGAAAAAGGTGAACTCAACGCGACATACGCCACACTGGCCATCGGTATTTTGGTTATGCAAGATATCTTCGCGGTCGTGTTTCTGACTGTTTCAACAGGCAAAGTGCCAGAATGGTACGCCATAGGTCTATTTGCTCTTCCTCTTCTACGCCCGCTGTTTTACAAGTTATTGGATAAAGTAGGCCACGGCGAGATGTTAGTGCTGTTCGGCATTTTCTTCGCGCTTGTTGTGGGTGCCGGACTGTTTGAGTTAGTTGGAATGAAACCAGACCTTGGCGCCTTGATTCTTGGCATGATGCTCGCTGGTCACCGTAAAGCGTCAGAGTTGTCTAAATCGCTATTTAATATGAAAGAGCTCTTTCTCGTCTGCTTCTTCTTAAATATCGGCTTATCCGCATCTTTGAGTCTAACAGGTATCGCACTAGCACTATTATTCATTGTCCTTCTGCCTATTAAAGGATTGCTATACTTCCTGACCATCAACCACTTTAAGTTTCGCGTGCGTACTTCCCTTCTCGCATCTTTATCACTGTTTAACTACAGCGAATTCGGGCTCATTGTCGGTGGCCTGGCGTACAAAATGGGGTGGATGCCGAGTGACATGCTCGCAGCCATCGCTGTAGCGGTTTCACTATCCTTTATTATCTCAGCACCTCTAAATCGCTTGGGCCATAAAATTTATCAACATTCCGGAAAATGGTTACAAGAAACGGCTGCAGAGAAACTCAACCAACGTGACCAGTTGATCAACCCGGGACATGCTCAAGTACTTATTCTAGGTATGGGGCGAATTGGTACCGGTGCATATGACGAGCTACGCGCACGTTACGGCAAGATTTCTCTGGGGATTGAGATCCGTGAAGAAGCAGCGCAACAACACCGTTCAGAAGGACGTAATGTCATTTCAGGGGATGCTACCGACCCAGATTTTTGGGAACGAATCCTAGATACTGGTCACGTAAAGTTAGTTTTATTGGCAATGCCACACCATCAAGGTAATCAAACGGCACTAGAACAACTTCAGCGTAGAAACTACAAAGGGCAAATTGCCGCTATTGCAGAATATCCAGACCAACTAGAAGGTTTGTTGGAAAGTGGTGTGGACGCTGCCTTTAATATATACAGCGAAGCAGGTAGTGGTTTTGCGCGACACGTGTGCAAACAACTAGAACCTCAGTTCACTTCAATAAAATAACCCTAAAAATACGCAACAACGCTACTACCAATTAAAAGCCTTTCTATCAATAGAGAGGCTTTTTTGTTTAATTTTCATACCAAACCTTAATTCCATTCATCAAAACAACAAACAAGTTAAATATTATTTAATCAACAAGGCTTTTTGTCATTTTTTTAATCACAAAACGTTGCTTTTTTTACTCAGAATGGCAAATTGAATCCATACCGATTAGAAATTGTTTAGTTTAGAAAGGATGTTGTATGTGTTCAGTATTTGGGATTTTAGACATTAAAAGTGATGCAGCGGCACTGCGTCCTATCGCGTTAGAAATGTCGAAAAAGCTTCGTCACCGTGGCCCTGACTGGTCTGGTATCTACTCTTCAGAAAGAGCAATCCTAGCTCATGAGCGCTTGGCTATCGTTGGTTTAAATAGCGGTGCTCAACCACTATACAGCCCTGATAAAAAACTAATCCTTGCCGTTAACGGTGAGATCTACAACCACAAAGAGATTCGCGCTCGTTACGAAGGCAAGTACGAATTCCAAACAGACTCTGACTGTGAAGTTATTTTAGCGCTGTATCAAGACATGGGTGCTGATCTTCTTGAAGAGCTAAACGGCATTTTTGCTTTCGTACTGTACGATGAAGAAAAAGATGAGTACCTAGTAGGTCGTGACCATATCGGTATCATTCCACTTTACCAAGGCTACGATGAACACGGTAACTACTACGTCGCTTCCGAAATGAAAGCACTCGTACCCGTTTGTAAAACAGTCAGCGAATTCCCTCCAGGTTCGCACTACAGCTCAAAAGATGCAGAACCTCAGCGTTACTACATCCGAGACTGGAACGAATATGCCGCTGTTCAAGGTAACAGCACGAGTAAAGAAGAACTAACAGAAGCACTGGAAGCAGCGGTGAAACGTCAACTAATGACTGACGTACCATACGGCGTACTACTATCTGGTGGTCTGGATTCATCCATCACATCTGCGGTAGCAAAACGCTATGCTGCGATGCGTATTGAAGACGATGAAAAATCAGAAGCATGGTGGCCTCAACTTCACTCTTTTGCGGTTGGTCTTGAAGGCGCTCCAGACTTAAAAGCAGCACGTGAAGTGGCAGAAAAAATTGGCACCGTTCACCACGAAATGACATACACCATTCAAGAAGGTTTGGATGCTATTCGTGACGTGATTTACCACATCGAAACTTATGACGTAACAACGATTCGTGCCTCAACGCCGATGTTCCTTATGGGCCGTAAAATCAAGGCAATGGGCATTAAAATGGTGCTTTCTGGTGAAGGCGCTGATGAAATCTTCGGTGGCTACTTGTACTTCCACAAAGCGCCAAACGCAAAAGAGTTCCACGAAGAAACGGTTCGTAAACTGCTGGCTCTAAACATGTTTGACTGTGCCCGTGCGAACAAATCGTTGGCGGCATGGGGCGTTGAAGGCCGTGTACCATTCTTGGATAAAGAGTTCATTGACGTCGCAATGCGCCTAAACCCTGCAGACAAAATGTGTGGCAACGGTAAGATGGAAAAACACATTCTTCGCGAATGTTTTGAGCATTACTTACCAGACTCAATCGCTTGGCGTCAAAAAGAGCAGTTTTCTGATGGCGTAGGTTACAGCTGGATTGACACTTTGAAGGCCGTAGCAGAAGAGAAAGTGACCGATCAACAGATGGAAACGGCTCAGTACCGCTTCCCATACAACACACCAACAACTAAAGAAGGTTACGTATACCGCGAAATTTTTGAGGAGTTGTTCCCATTACCATCAGCTGCAGAATGTGTACCAGGTGGTCCTTCTGTAGCGTGTTCATCAGCGAAAGCGATTGAGTGGGATGAGTCATTCAAGAACTGTGTTGACCCTTCAGGCCGTGCAGTGCAAACCGTTCACAACGACGCTTACTAAGCAGAATTGGGCTGGAGCAGCAATCCAGCCCAATTATTTAACTTGTTGACGTTAAGATCAAAAAGAGGTGCGTGCGCACCTCTTTTTTGTGTTGGTTGTTATGAGTATTAAGCGACTACTTTAAATCTAAATCGGTGTTATCAATGCTAACTGGTACTCGCTTCGAGATCATTTGCACCAACATGATTGAACGCTTCTCTCCGTCTTGTTCTTGGAAAATGGCATCAATACCTGCAAATTGTCCGCTCTTAACACGAACCTGATCACCTGGTTTAGGCATGCATTCGGATATGTTTTTTTCTGTGCAGCATTTCTCTAGCTGCTTCAACTCAAACACAAGATCGCCTTGAACTTCTTTTGGTTGGGCACCAAATCGAACAAAGTCGACAACACCGCGCGTCGACCGAACCGACGTAAAGTTCGGGCCTTGTTCATAATCAAAACGTGCAAATACATAACAAGGAAACAACGGTTCTTCGACCTTTTGTCGCTTACCGCGCAAGATTTTTTCGACTTCTACAGTTGGGTAGAAGCACTCAACACCTTGATTTTCAAGATGCTGCTTAGCCCTTATTTGTTCTCCACGCTTACAATAAAGTAAATACCAACGTTTCATTTTATTACTAGCCAATTATATTTTTGTTTCATCCTAGCATTAAGCTAAAGGTGAGTCATGAATATTCAAATTATCCATAAGAAGAACATTATACATTGTTCGCATAACTTACACTTTTTCAAAAGGTTAAGAAAATAAGTCCATAGGCAAAAATGAAAATTAAGTTTGTAACACACCCCAACCACCAACAAAAACCCCACAAAATCAAAAATAAACAGTGACTTAACAATGTTATTTAGTCGTAAGGCAAAATTTTATTGTTTGTAAGCAGTTAAATTGCAATGTATACGTAGGTGTCGTTAAAAAATGTAATAACTACTATTAGAAGAGCTTATGTCAAACCAACATCAATATTTCGGTCACCCTCGTGGCTTGTTCTTATTGTTCGGCACTGAACTCTGGGAACGCTTTTCCTACTACGCAATGCGTGCCATTCTAGTACTCTACTTAACTGATACCACAATGAATGGTGGTTTGGGCTGGTCAACGAAAGACGCGCTCGACCTTTATGGCATTTACACCGGCCTTGTTTACATTACCCCATTGATTGGTGGTTACCTTGCCGATAACTACCTTGGCCAACGCCGCTCAATTTTGCTTGGTGGTGCATTAATGGCTATCGGCCAGTTCACACTGGCACTTCCGGCTGACGCACTAGGCTTCGGAGCACTTCACACTTTCTATTTAGGTCTTGCTCTGCTTATTTGTGGTAATGGTCTATTCAAGCCAAATATCTCTACCATGGTTGGCGACCTTTACAATGAAGGTGATAACCGTCGTGATGGCGCTTTCACTATCTTCTACATGGGTATCAACCTTGGTGCTTTACTAGCCGGCGTGGTTTCTGGATCTGTAACGAACTCATTTGGTTGGAAAGCAGGTTTCGTAGCAGCGGGCGTGGGTATGATAATCAGCCTTGTCATGCAAATGTCGCTTTCACAGTCTTGGCTTGGTGATATTGGCCGTGAGCCAGCCGCGAAACGCGACCTAAACAATAAGAACGCCAAAACAAAACAGCCTCTTACCAAAGAAGAAGTAGATCGCATTAAAGTTATCTTGGTGATGAGCCTGTTTACTATCGTATTCTGGGCTGGTTTCGAGCAAGCTGGCGGTCTGATGAACATTTACACTCAGCAGTACACCGATCGTATGATTGGCGGTTTTGAAGTACCTGCAGCTTGGTTCCAGTCACTAAACCCATTCTTTATCATTACGCTTGCGCCTGTCCTTGCGGTTCTATGGGTGAAACTAGGTAAACGTGAACCAAACTCACCAGCGAAATTTGCTTTAGCTATGTTCTTCTTGGCACTAGGCTTCCTATGCATGGTTGGTGCAGTAATGGAACAAGGTGGTGATACTAACGTGAAAACATCCATGCTATGGCTAGTTGGCGCGTTTTTCTTCCATACTTTGGGTGAACTGTGTCTATCCCCTATTGGCCTGTCTCTTGTAACCAAACTGGCTCCGCTACGTCTTGCATCGTTGATGATGGGTGCATGGTTTGGTTGTAACGCTATTGCGAACTATGTTGCTGGTTACGTGGGTTCTCATGTGGGTGAACTTGGTGCAATGGCTATCTTTAGTGGCATCGCAGTAACCGCATTGATCAGTGGTGTGATTCTAATGTTATTCTCGAACACGCTTGTTCGTTGGATGCACGGTGCAGAAAACACTCACAGCACTGCAGAACAAATTGAAGAGCAACAAACACAAGTTGCTTAACATGGTTTCAAAGTTACTAAAAAGGGTCGCAATCGCGACCCTTTTTAGTATTCATTCAGTACAGAAAACCAAAGCTCTACAGCTTGCTGCGTACTAGTTCTGCCATCATATCGATATGCATGTCATCGTCGTTAAGGCATGGAATATAGTGGAACTGCTCACCACCCGCTTCCATAAAGATCTCTTTGTTCTCTCCAGCTATTTCTTCCAACGTTTCTAAACAATCAGATGAAAATGCAGGAGTCATGATATCAATTTTCTTCACGCCTTTACTGGTGATGGTTTCCAATGTTTTATCAGTGTAAGGCTGTAGCCACTCTTCTCGGCCAAAACGAGACTGATAAGACATACCAATCTGATCCGATGATAAACCAAGCGCCTCACCAAGCAAGCGAGTGGTCGCTTCACAATGCTGAGGATAAATATCGCCATTGTCTGCATAACGTTTAGGAATACCGTGATATGAACACAGCAAGTAATCCCCTTTGCCATGCTCTTCCCAGTATTGTCGAACCGAATGCGCAAGCGCTTCGATGTACATTGGATGATCGTGATAATCGCGAATAAAGCTGAATGCTGGCATCACTGGCAGTTGCTTAAACGCTTTTGTGATTCCATCAGACACGGCTGCGGTGGTTGTCCCAGAATATTGTGGGTACAACGGTAGCACAATAACCTCTTCCACACCTTGAGCGATAAGAGCTTCAAAACCAGATTGAAGGCTTGGGTTGCCATAAGTCATGCCGAGTTCCACAGGCATATCAAGATGCTGAGCAAGTTTCTTTGCCTGGCGTTTGGAATACACCATTAAAGGTGAGCCCTCTTCCATCCATACCGATTCATACAACTTAGCGACCTTTGGCGAGCGCATTGGAAGAATCACACCATGTAAAATTGGACACCAAAGCCATCGTGCCATATCGACTACACGATGATCATGAAGAAACTGACTTAAGAAGCGCTTAACCGCTGGAGCGGTAGGTTCATCAGGTGTTCCTAGGTTAACCAGTAACACACCTTGTTTATTTTTAGTTTGCATTGCGTCCCTTTGTTTTCCCAGCATATAAAATGTATAAAAAAAGCGACCTTACGGCCGCTTCACTATAACAAAATTATTAAAAATTTTGATAATAGGTATTACCTATTATGCTAATGCCTTCTCGATATCAGCACTTACTTCAGCTACTTGCTTAGTACCGTCAAATTTTAGGTACTTAGTTTTGCCTGCTGCAGCTTCTTTACCGTAGTAATCGATAAGTGGTGCAGTTTGCTCGTGGTAAACACCTAGACGTGCACGTACTGTTTCTTCTTTGTCGTCATCGCGAACAACAAGATCTTCACCCGTTACGTCGTCTTTACCTTCCACTTTAGGTGGGTTGTAAACAACGTGGTAAGTACGACCTGAAGGAAGGTGAGCACGACGACCAGCCATACGCTCAACGATCACATCGTCAGCTACGTCGAATTCGATAACGTAATCTACTTCAACGCCCATTTCTTTTAGGCCATCAGCCTGAGGAATAGTGCGTGGGAAACCATCTAGTAGGAAACCTTTCTCACAATCGTCTTGAGCGATACGCTCTTTGATAAGACCAAGGATGATTTCATCAGAAACTAGCTGACCAGCGTCGATAACAGCTTTAGCTTGTTTGCCAAGTTCTGTACCTGCTTTGATAGCAGCACGAAGCATATCACCAGTAGAGATTTGTGGAATACCGTATTTATCCATGATGAAGTTTGCTTGTGTGCCTTTACCTGCACCTGGAGCACCTAGAAGAATGATGCGCATGATTTATCCTCTTTTATATTTAAGATTTATACCGAAGCTCACAATAGCTGTGCTTCGCAGGCATAAACCCTAGAAGCGCTCGCAACGATAAGTTTCGGTATAAGGTATATAGGCGGGCAAAAATACACGCCTTATTACTCACATTCAAGTCACAGATTCTATCACAGGTTCACAGAGCAAAGAGTGAATTAAGACTAAAGAATGTTAACAACACCCTCTTTCTGCAGCTATTGATTATTAACTCAACACCTGTAATGCAAAATTTTGCGACAACAAACAAAAAGCTCGCATTATGCGAGCTTTTCGATATTGATGACTTATTAAACCTTAGTCAAAAGCTTGTTGATAGCACCCACGAACTGCGTTGGATCTTCCATCGAGCCGCGCTCTGCTAACATGGCTTGACCAAGTAGCACTTCGACCCAACGGCCAAACGCTTCTTCATCCGCTTCATCCGCCATGCGCTTAACAAGTTCGTGCTCTGGGTTGATTTCAAAGATGTATTTCACTTCTGGCACAGCTTGACCTGCGGCAGCAAGCAGCTTCGCCATCTGAGTCCCCATCTCGTAATCATCCGTCACAACGACTGCGGGTGTAGATGCAAGTTTAAAGGTCGTACGCACGTCTTTCACGCGGTCACCCAGGTAAGACTTGGTACGCTCAACAACCGATTTGAACTCTTCTTCGGTTTCTTTTTGCTTTTCTTTATCGGCTTCGTCTTCAAACTTACTCAAGTCAAGGCCAGCTTTTGTAATCGATTGGAACTGCTTACCATCAAACTCAGTCAGGTAGTTCATCAACCACTCGTCAATGCGGTCGAACATCAGAATGACTTCGATGCCTTTCGCTTTAAACTGCTCTAAGTGAGGGCTGTTCTTCGCCGCCGCGTAGCTGTCTGCCGTTAAGTAGTAGATCTTATCTTGGCCTTCTTTCATGCGCTCAACGTAGGACGCAAGACCAACGGTTTGTTCCGCAGAATCAACTTCTGTTGAAGCAAAACGCAATAGACCTGCAATTTTCTCTTTGTTCGCAAAGTCTTCCGCTGGACCTTCTTTCAACACTAGGCCAAACTCTTTCCAGAATGATTGGTATTTTTCTTCATCATTCTTCGCCATGCGCTCAAGCATAGTCAGTACACGTTTCGTGCATGCATTGCGTAGCGACTGAGTCACTTTGTTGTCTTGTAGAATTTCACGCGAAACGTTGAGTGGCAGATCGTTTGAATCAATCAAGCCACGTACGAAACGCAGGTAAGACGGCATAAACTGTTCAGCATCATCCATAATGAACACACGTTGCACGTACAGTTTCAGACCTGACTTATGATCACGATTCATCATATCCCATGGCGCTTTCGATGGGATGTAAAGTAGGCTAGTGTAGTCGTTTTTACCTTCTACGCGGTTATGGCTCCACACCAGTGGATCAGCGAAATCGTGTGAAACGTGTTTGTAGAATTCTTGGTATTCTTCATCTGAGATATCTGCTTTATTACGCGTCCACAACGCTTGAGCTTTGTTGATTTGCTCCCACTTATTCTCATCTGTCTCTTTATCGTCTTCATCACGCACTACAGTTTGGATAGAAACAGGAATACCGATGTGATCCGAGTACTTGCTGATGACATCGCGCAAGCGCCATTCATTTAAGAACTCTTTACCTTCGTCACGCATGTGAAGAATAATGTCGGTACCACGAGATTCTTTAGTGATGTTTTCAATGGTGTACTCACCCTCGCCCGCAGAATGCCATTGCACAGCTTCATCTGCTGGCAAACCTGCTGCACGAGTGCGCACGGTCACCGCATCAGCAACGATAAATGCAGAGTAGAAGCCAACACCAAATTGACCGATCAATTGCGAGTCTTTGCTTTGCTCTTCTGAAAGCTTTGAGAAGAATTCCGTGGTGCCTGATTTTGCGATGGTGCCTAAATGTTCGATAACGTCATTGCGGCTCATACCGATACCGTTATCAGAAATCGTTAGGGTATTTGCGCTTTCATCAAATGACAGCTTAACGCCAAGATCTGCGTTACCTTCATATAAATCAGGATTCGAAAGTGCCTGAAAACGCAATTTGTCTGATGCATCTGATGCGTTAGAAATCAGCTCGCGCAAAAAGATCTCTTTATTGGAATAAAGAGAATGGATCATTAAATGAAGTAGTTGTTTTACTTCTGATTGAAAACCACGAGTTTCTTTATTTTGAGATACGGTTTCGCTCATGTGTGCTCCATAACATCTAAACTAACAGGCTTTTTCAGGGACGACTTTGTGATTTAGTCCCTGAAATCACCACACTAAGATGTCATTTAACATGTGGCTGACAAATGTAAATTCAAGGTCAATATTGCTAAAAACGGTGTTTTTTTAGAAAAATTTAATTATCCTACCCCCCTAAAAGCATCTAAAACGTCGCGTATCTCCCATGCGCAAACGTAATTTTGTGATATAAATCACCATAATTACAACATCATCCATCTAAGAAGAACTAAATGACTAACATCGGCACCAAATTTCTACTTGCTCAAAGGTTTACCTTTGATCCAAATAGTAATTCGCTCGCTGACCAACAAAGCGGCAACGAAGTTGTACGATTAGGAAGCAACGAAAGCCGTATACTCCTGATGTTGGCGGAGAGACCAAACGAAGTTTTAACCCGTAACGAGCTTCACGAGTTTGTTTGGCGTGAGCAAGGTTTTGAGGTGGATGACTCAAGCCTGACTCAAGCGATTTCTACTCTGCGTAAGATGTTGAAGGATTCAACCAAATCTCCAGAGTTTGTTAAAACCGTTCCAAAACGAGGCTATCAACTCATTTGTACTGTTGAACGCCTAAGCCCGCTTTCTTCAGACTCAAGCTCAATTGAAGTTGAAGAACCTGCTTCTGATAACAATGACGCCTCTGCTAATGAGGTAGAAACGATCGTAGAGCCGTCTTTAGCGACGTCTTCTGACGCAATCGTTGAACCAGAAGCGCCAGTAGTACCTGAAAAAGCACCTGTGGCTTCTGCTGTGAATCCTTGGATTCCACGCGTTATTTTATTTTTGGCACTATTACTACCGATTTGCGTACTGCTGTTTACAAACCCAGCGGAATCTCAGTTCCGTCAGATTGGTGAGTATCAGAACGTACCAGTGATGACACCTGTAAATCACCCGCAAATCAACAACTGGTTGCCTTCTATTGAGCAGTGCATTGAACGCTACGTTAAACACCATGCAGAAGACTCCTTACCAGTGGAAGTGATTGCCACTGGCGGACAAAATAACCAGCTGATTTTGAACTACATTCATGACAGCAACCACTCGTATGAGAACGTGACATTGCGTATTTTCGCAGGTCAAAACGATCCAACAGACATCTGCAAATAAAGGAGGCCAGCATGAAGATTAAAGTAGCATCTGCGGTTTTGGCCGTATCTATCCTTTTCAGTGGTTGGTTGTACTGGGGCAGTGACCTTAAAGTTGAGCAAGTGCTTACATCAAATGAATGGCAGTCAACCATGGTGACTGTGATTACTGATAACTTGCCAGACGATACCGTAGGCCCGTTACGTCGAGTGAATGTGGAGTCGAACGTTAAGTACCTGCCGAATGGCGATTACATTCGCGTGGCAAACATCAAACTGTTCGCACAAGGCTCGACGGCTGAATCGACAATTAATATTTCAGAGAAAGGTCGCTGGGAAGTGAGTGATAACTATCTGCTTGTTTCTCCTTCTGAGTTCAAAGATATTTCTTCTTCTCAATCCAAGGATTTTTCTGAAGCGCAACTACGTTTGATTACTCAAATCTTTAAGCTAGATGCAGAACAAAGCCGCCGAATTGACGTGGTTAATGAGAAGACTCTGTTATTAACTAGCCTAAATCACGGTTCTACGGTACTGTTTAGAAACTGAATTTAATTAGTGATAAGGGGGCAAGATGCCCCCTTAATTTTTTCTCATGGATTGGTTAGACACTTTCACTCTCTTTTTCGGCTCGCTCGTTGCAAATACGTTGGCATCTCTTTCTGGTGGCGGCGCCGGTTTGCTACAGTTTCCTCTCCTTATTTTTCTTGGCTTACCGTTCTCCGTTGCACTAGGCACTCATAAAGTGGCTTCTGTTGCTTTAGGCTTGGGCGCTGCAAGCACTCACCTCAAAGCCGGCACAATTAAATTGCCCATCGCCCTTTATCTGATTTTTGTTGGCAGTATAGGTGTTGTGATTGGCGCAAACCTCATCGTTCATATCCCTGATGGTATTGCGGAAAAGATGCTAGGCAGTATGATTCTGGCACTCGGTATTTATTCCCGCTTGAAAAAGCAGCTGGGGCAAATCGAAATCATTAAGCGTCGCAATCAATTGGGTTGGATTCTTGGTGGTATTGGCATCATGTTGATAGGCATCGTCAACGGGTCTTTAACCGCTGGTTCTGGGTTGCTTGTCACTCTCTTTCTTGTGCGTTGGTTTGGGTTCGATTACAAACAAGCGGTCGCCTACACCATGATTTGTGTCGGACTGTTTTGGAATGGTATTGGTGGTGTCGCGGTTGTACAAGCAGGAGCACCGATTCACTGGGCTTGGTTACCAGTATTGTTGTTGAGCTCTTTTCTTGGGGGCAGTTTAGGCGCGTGGGCCGCAACTCGCTATAGCAACCGAGTGATTAAAATTGCGTTCGAAATTCTCACGTTTGCCGTGGGCATCAAATTGCTGGTTTAACCCAGTTAAAAGGAAATTTTCATGGATAAAGCAATCATTGATATTTATTACTGCCGCCAGTGCAACTGGATGTTGCGTTCGACTTGGTTATCGCAAGAGTTGCTGCATACTTTTAGCGAAGAAATCGACACCATCAGTTTGCATCCAGACACAGGTGGTCGATTCGAGATTTTCTGCAATGGCCAGCAAATTTGGGAACGTAAGAAGGACGGCGGTTTTCCTGAGGCAAAAGAACTAAAACAGCGCGTAAGAGACATTATCGACCCAGAGCGCGATCTCGGTCATTCCGATACAAAATAAGGGAACACTCGGTTCCCTTATTTAAATCATTTTCGTAGCGACTAACCTTAGTTGGCCGTTAAATCGTCGTCTGCGCCAGCACTTCACCTTCTGGCGTTTGAACACTGAGCATATTCCCATCCAGTAATCCAAAGCTTCTTGGTAAACCGTTACGCGGGAAGATCATTGAACCGGGGTTAAAGATCACCACACCCTCTTTCATTTCGGCTACGGGAACATGCGTATGACCATGAGCAATGATGTCACCCTCTCGCAAAGGCGGTCTTTTATCGCTGTTGTACAAATGGCCATGCGTCAGAAAGATTCGCTTACCAGACTCTAGCAATACCCACGCGTAATCCACCATCATTGGGAAGTTCAGCAGCATTTGATCTACTTCGCTGTCACAGTTACCGCGTACGGAGATGATTTGCTGACTGTATTGGTTAAGAAGCTCCGCCACTTGGGGCGGGTTATACCCTTCCGGAATCGGGTTGCGTGGTCCGTGGTTCAACGTGTCACCCAACAGCACCAAATGCTTTGCACCTGATGCTAGGAATAACTTGATGGTTTCTTCGGTTGCTGGCAAAGAGCCATGCAGGTCTGAGGCAAAAAATAGTTTCACGACGTTGTCTCCTCAAAATGTATGAGGCTATTCTACGGCATTCTGACGTATGCTCAACCGACTTCCAGATTACTGATGACGCACAGTCTCAATCAGCATTGGTAGCAAATGGAACCAAGCAAAATATCCGGCACCGACTAAAACTAATGTCCAAAAAACCATCGAAATGAACTTCGACTTCGCTAAATGGTGTAACGGGTCCGGTTCCCCACACCCTGGACATGTGTGAGCACGTTTCGATATTTGTTTCTCACACACAGGGCAAGAGACTAAAGGCATGATTTAAATTCCTCAACTATATGCTTAGGGCACAAAGAATAGCGCCTGTGAAAATATATGCAACATCACTAATAATCAATATCTTAGAGATTGACGCGTGTCGCTGACTTGAGAAAAATATTACGCATTTTACTTACACAGTTTAGCCGTCCTCTCTGACCATGCCATTAATCACGATATTGTTGTAACTCACCATGCCGATCACTTCGCCATCTTCAATCACGGGCGCGCGGCTGATCCCAAATCGCTCAAACAGACGAGCACAGTATTTAACGTTCATATCTGGATCGACACACAAAGCAGGCTTAGTCATGATTTCGTAGATATTGGTGCGCTGAGGGGCACGGTTATTTGCCAACACTTTCTTCGCAATATCATTCATTAACACAATGCCGTATTCATCGTTGTCATCGCGCTTTTTGACCACTAGCGCTTTCACTTGATATTTCTTTGCCAGAGTAATGCCTTCGTATACGGTCATCAGTCCATCTACCATAACGTAAGTAGCAGCCATGACGTCCCTTACTCGTACTATCGTTTGATTACTCATAGTTCATCCTCAACCACCTTGGTCAACGTTTCGACTTGATGCGCAACACCTACGGCATCCTCGATATCAATTTGAATCGCAATCCCCTGCCCCGACTCTCGGTCGAACTCTCCCACTTCATTAATGGTCTCAAGTATGTGCCGAGAAAGGTGCTCTTCCACCACAAAAAGCAGAACATCCTTTTGCACTTCTAGGGTTAATCCAAAAAACGTCCGCTTCTGATTTAAACCTTGACCACGAGCATTATTGATCACGGTCGCCCCCGTAGCTCCTGCGTCACGAGCCGCATCGAGCACCTTGTCTGTTTTGCTGTCTTCAACAAACGCGAGTATCAATTTAAAGCGCATTTTCTTCGTCCTCCGAGGTGTCTTTATTAAGCCACTGAGTAATTTGCGCATACCCCATTACGGATATCATTGGAAACAAACTGGCGAAAGCAATAAGCCCAAAGCCATCAATCATCGGATTCCTGCCTGGCACAGTTGAGGCTAGTCCCAGCCCAAGCGCCGTCACTAAAGGCACTGTCACGGTAGAGGTGGTGACACCACCTGAATCGTAGGCAAGTGGAATGATCAACTTAGGCGCATAAAAGGTTTGAATCACCACGACGATATACCCCGCAATGATGTAGTAATGAATCGGGTCGCCCACCACAATACGATAACTGCCAAGCGCGATACCTATCGCTACACCTAAAGCCACCGCAACTCGTAAGCCATTTACACTAATACTGCCACCAGACACTTGATTGGCTTTGATGGCCACTGCAATCAATGAAGGCTCAGCAATGGTCGTACTAAAGCCGATAAAAAAAGCAAAGGTGTACACCCAATAATAGTCGACCCACTCTAACGCCTGCCCAATAGAGACTTTAAACTCTCGGACGAATTCAGGAGCGGTCAACTGCACCGCCATTGTTTCGCCCAACGGAAACAATGCCATCTCCAAACCGAGTAAAAATAACGATAACCCAACAATGACATACGCAAAGCCGAGCAACACTTTTTTGAGATTATTCACTGGGCGGCGCAGCACAGCCAATTGAAAGCCAAAAATAATCGCCGCAATCGGGATCACATCACGAATAGTGGACAGCAACGTATCTAAGAAATGTTCGAATGAAATCATGTAACGGCCATCCCATAAATCATGACAAACATCATTGGCAGTAAAGAGGCAAACGCAATCAACCCAAAACCATCCACCATAGGGTTACGCCCTTTAATGGCCGAAGCTAACCCCACACCTAATGCCGTCACCAAAGGGACGGTAATCGTTGACGTGGTCACGCCACCCGAGTCGTAAGCAACGCCGATGATCGACTCTGGCGCAAACCAAGTGAGAGTCACAACGCCAACATAACCACCGATGATCATGTAATGAATTGGCCACCCTTTTAAGATGCGCAGCACCCCAATCACAATCGCAATCCCAACAGAAAAAGCCACCGTGATCCGCAGGCCAACGCCATACTCCGTCATGGATTGTTCGGTATTAGGGATCATCCCGCCTTCAGCCGCCACCTCTGAGGCCTCTTCTGCAACAGCAGTCAATGCCGGCTCTGCGATAGTGGTTCCAAACCCCAAGCAAAACGCAAAAATCAATAACCAAAACACACTGCCCTTTCGAGCAAAGGCTTGTGCCATATTTTCGCCAATGGGGAACAAGCCGAGTTCTAGCCCGAAAATAAAAAACGTCAGGCCTAAAATGACCAACAACAAACCAAAAAGAATCGAGACCAAATTAGGTAAAGGCTCTTGCAGAACCACCAATTGGAAGAAGGTAATAACAATTACAATAGGAAGAAGATCGCGGGCACTGTTAAACAGAGCGCGGAACAAAGCAGTGAGTGCTTCCATGCAAATCCTCCCTTTGACGAACAAGTTATTGGCTCTGAAGGCGAGACCTGTCCGGTGATATCCTTATCATCTACTCTCAGTGTGGCATAAATTTCTACTCACAAACGTGAACAACCTTATGTCACCACTAACATTTGGTTACATTTTCCTAATATGTGAACTGGATGAGCCACCACGAAAATTTATCTGAAAGATGGAAGAACGCATGATAAGGAGCGCGGAACTGATCAAGCGAGGCGCAAAACGACTATAATGTTCTAATATATTGACATTCAAAGAGATGCTATGAAGATATTACTTACAGGTGGAACTGGGTTTATAGGGTCTGAGTTACTCAAACTGCTCACCACTCATCAGATAGTGTTACTGACCCGATCGCCAGACCAAGCCAAACAGCACTTGCAGTACGCTGATTTAGGTAATATCGAGTACCTTGCTTCTCTTGATGAACTCGCCGATCTCAACAACATAGATGCCGTCATCAACCTCGCAGGAGAACCAATCGCAGACAAGCGTTGGACGGAACAGCAAAAAGAGAAAATTTGCGACAGTCGCTGGAAAATTACCGAGCAAATTGTTGAGCTGATTCACGCCAGTACCGAACCGCCTTCTGTGTTTCTTAGTGGATCTGCCGTGGGTTATTACGGCGACCAGCAGGATCATCCGTTCGATGAGTGTCTTCATGTGAATAACGACGATTTCCCGCATATGGTTTGCGCCAAGTGGGAACAAATCGCCAAACGAGCTGAGTCCGAACAAACCCGCGTTTGCTTTCTCCGGACAGGCGTCGTACTCGGGCTTAATGGCGGAGCACTCGCGAAAATGCTCTTGCCTTACAAATTGGGGTTAGGCGGACCGCTTGGCAATGGGAATCAATACATGCCTTGGATTCATATCCTCGATATGGTTCGTGCCATTATGTACCTGCTTGAAACCCCTCACGCGCATGGTGCCTTCAACATGTGCGCTCCTCACCCTGTGACTAACCGGATATTTAGCCGCACGTTAGCGAAAACACTCAAACGTCCTCATATTCTATTCACACCTAAATGGGTCATGGCATTGGCGATGGGAGAATCAGCATGTTTGTTGTTTGACAGTATGCGAGCCAAACCTAAGAAACTCACCGAGCTCGGCTTTAAATTTAGTTATTCAAGAATAGAACCAGCACTGAAGCACTTGCTTCAAGATAGAAGCTGTTGAATGATAAAGCTTATCTGTCTCTCGCATTAAGCTAACACATGAATAAATCCATCCTCATTACGGGTTGCTCAACGGGCATCGGGTACGTTTGTGCTCATGCACTCCATAAACAAGGCTTTAACGTCATCGCCTCTTGTAGAAAGCTTGATGACGTTCAACGACTCCAATCAGAAGGGTTAACCTGTATCCAGCTCGACCTCGACGACCCAATAAGCATCACTAGTGGCGCAAAACAAGCGATTGAATTGGCTCAAGGCCAGCTTTATGCCCTGTTCAATAACGGCGCATATGGTCAGCCCGGTGCATTAGAAGATCTGCCTACCGAAGCATTGAAAGCGCAATTTCAAACCAACTTTTTTGGTTGGCACCAATTGGTTCAAGAGGTACTACCCACTATGCGTGTTCAAGGTGAAGGTCGCATTATTCAAAACAGCTCTGTCTTGGGTTTTGCCGCAATGAAGTATCGTGGGGCGTACAACGCCTCAAAGTTTGCCCTAGAAGGATGGACAGATACATTACGGCTCGAACTTGCTGATACCGACATCAAAGTGGCGTTGATAGAGCCCGGCCCCATTGAAACGCAATTTAGACACAACGCTCTGCACGCTTTTGAGCAATGGATTGACGTAGATTCAAGCCCTCACCGTATCGCGTATGAAGGACAGAAAAAGCGTTTAGATAACGATAAATCGAATAATCGATTCGTGCTGCCCGCAGAAGCTTGTATCGAACCCGTTCTTCACGCGCTAACCAGCAATAAACCTAAAATTCGCTATCGCATTACGACACCAACTAAGTTGTTTGCGATTTTGAAACGATTATTACCCACTCGTGTCCTCGATAAAATTTTGCGACAAGCCGCATAGAAATATTTTGTCGTAATGTAATTTCATCGTAACAATGTGATGTCATTATGAGCACGTAGGTTAAAAAAACCTCACGCGCTCGAATCAATTTCTGATTAAGTTTATCAATTAAGACTTCCTCTTAAGATTTTGAACTTAAAAAGATTTGGTATCGCCACCCAGTATGTTTTGTACGAATGCGAGGCAACAATGACATTAAATCAGCTGAACTGGCTTAGTGTGGGTGTAGTGTTGACGATGTTCATCCTATTTTGATACCACACCTTGCACGATGCCATGCTCTGCTATCTAACGTGCGAGAACCACCAAATTAATTGCACTTTTGCTTGCAAATAGGATAACGCTGCTTCGGCAGCGTTTTTCCTAATATCCTCGACCCGCTTGATTTTCCATTCAATTAGCTCCATATCTACAGACATCGACCTGAATTAAAGCAAGGACACTCAGATGCAATCCCCATTTATCGTTGAGTTAACAGAACAGAATTTTAGAGAAGTGCTTGAAGGATCAATGAACACGCCCGTTCTGATTCATTTTTGGGCCAACGCTCAACCAGAAAGCGCACAGGTGCTACCTGAGTTGCAAGCTCTCACTCAACAGTACAATGGTGCTTTTACATTGGCTCTGCTGAACTGTGAAGATCAACCAGCGCTTGCTTCCCAATTTGGCGTGCAAGTACTGCCAACAATCGCGTTGTTTGTTAATGGACAAGCAGTCGATGGCTTAGGCGGGCCTCAACCAATCGAAGCGATTGGCGCAATGCTACAAAAACATTTGCCAAGCCCTGACGAACAACTATTGAAGCAAGTAAGCGAACTGCTTCAACAAGGCGAACATGCACAAGCTCTGAACGTCATTCAAACACTGTCAGATGAACTGCAATCACGCGGTGATGTAAAATTAGCGAAAGCCGATTGTTTGCTAGAAACTAAACAATTCGAATTAGCACAAGAGTTGTTAGCAACCATCCCACTTGAGTATCAAGACAACTCTTACAAAAGCTTAATCGCGAAACTGGAACTGCATCAGCAAGCGGCTGAAAGTCCAGAATTAAAGCGCTTGGAACAAGAGTTGGCAGCTAACCCAGACAATTTCGAATTGGCATGTGAGCTAGCAGTACAATACAACCAAGTAGGTCGTGATGAAGAAGCGCTAGAGCTACTTTGGAACATTTTAAAAGTAAACCTAGGCGCGCAAGATGGCGAAGTGAAGAAGACTTTTATGGATATCCTAAGCGCATTAGGACAAGGCAACGCTATTGCAAGTAAATATCGTCGCCAGCTGTACTCCATCTTGTACTAAGCGCAGAATTCTTCTAAAAATAAGACAATAAAGGCCGGAATTTCCGGCCTTTGTTTTTTTATTAGAAGTCGCTATACAGCATTGGTGCTGCTGGTGGATATTCTATTGGTTGCCAACGATCATTAAAGGTGTATTTGGCATATAGCATGAAATGGTTTGGAGTATAAAACTCAGAACGCTGCACATCGACTAATGCGCCAAGGTACCAACGTTTACTGACTCGCTTTTCCACCGCTGCTTGCAACGATGTACCAAAACCACCACCTTTGTCTGACGTCGCTATTGTCGATAAGTATGGTGCGTCTTCCTTAGTCCAAGAGTTGGAGACGGACGCACTCAACTGATATGACCAAGAGCTGCTGTATCGACCATAAAAGTTGATAGGTAAAGACACCGAGAAGTAACTTTGCGGGCTGTAGTAGCCACCGTGACCTAGCGTGTACTCACCCAAATTTTTGTCGTAATCAAGGTACATTAAGTTCGTACCAATACTTAAACGCTGGTCATCCGTTGCAATTAACTTATAGTATGCCCCACCTAACACGCCTAAACGAGTGTTGTCTTCAACCTTTTCACCAGTCAAAATATGATACTGCAAGCTACTCCAAAAACCGTAAGGGCCACCAGTATCCCAACTTGAGTTCAACTTCACACCAGTACGGATAACCCCACCCCATTTAGTCCCTTGAGGGTCAGTCGTGCCACTAGGGACAGACATTCCTGCATAAGAAAGCGTGCTGCTGGTCTCTGGGCGACGCGAAGCTTCTGCCGTCCAACCTAACTCACCTAGATCCCCATTGATACGCACACCACCAACCCATGTGGTATGGTCGAAACCAATTGGTGTCGTGCCGATATCGACCAACCAATCTTCAGCTTGCCAGCCCACTCCAAATGCCATACCTGATGCGTCATTTTGGAACGAAACGCTGTCAGAATCGGTGGTTTTTTCATAGTAGTCCAACTGACCTGAATCGATAGAAACATAATCGGCTTTTAGCAACAGATGCCCATCCCAGCTCTCAATCGGGATTCGGGCTTCTATGGGCACTTGATTCGAAGTATTGCGACCATCTCGTGCACTGTAATCCCAGCCAATTATGACATGACCATCACTCCGATCATGCAGTTTATCGATGTCCGATTTGACGTTACGAGTCAACCAGTAGTCGTCAGCAGTATCATATAGCTCGCGTAAGCTTGGGGGTTCTTTTTTTGCCTCTTCAGGTTCACGATTTTTATCCATTCGGTCATGATTTAAGGCTTGATAGGCGCGTGTTTCAGCTAACGCCCACTGTTGATTTTCCATTGCTATAGACATGCTATTGCGAAACGCTAAGGCGTCGGCATCAGGTATCGCATCCAACAACTGATTTAGCGCATTAGCGTCATTTCGATAGCCTTGTTGATTAAACACCGCGGCCACTGTCATCAACTGTGCCGCAGTTAAGCTATCGCGCTTTTTATTCAAAATGAGGTGCATATCGTGATACGTCGCTTCATCTCCAGTCAAAGCACTGGCTTGCAACATGCCAATTTCTGCTTGAGTTTTAAATGGCTCAGGCTTTAAAGAAACTTGTTTATACAAATCCAACGCAAGCTTAGGCTGTTGATTAACAAGCATCAGATCCGCTTGACTCAACAGTCGACGGGTTTTGAGTTCATCAAACTGTAATGCTTCCGAAGCACTTAAATCTTGTGTTGCGGAATTTAATGCTAAGCTCGCATACCAACTATCAAAATCTTCAAAGTGATTCAAGCTTACCATCATGCTGCCGTAAGCCAGTTTGTCATCGGTTGACCAATCTTCTGCAAACGAAATGCTTTGGAAAATCCTCTCAGCTTCCTTAACTTCATCAATGTCTAACCACGCACTCACTAGACGAGCGAGCGGTTGAATTTGACCTTGATAATCCGACTCTAGCGCACGTAATGTCGCCGTTACTGATTCAGGAGAAGCTAAGTAACGCGTTTGAATGTCTCTCAACTGAGCATCAAGCTTCAAGCGGGTTAAATTGCGCTGTATTGCGTCTGTCATGTCATGTTGTGCGATGCTCTCTAGCTCAGCGATGGCCTCATTCACTTTGAAGTCCTGCGCGAGATAAAGCGCGTAAGCAAATTTCATTTCAGGGTCATTACTAGATGTAGCCCAATTGGACATCAGCGTATCCGCGCGTACTTTGTCGCCCATTGAATGAATAACGTCAGCAATATCAAGCCTTAGCCATGGGGATGTTGGCTGTAGCGCAATCAATTCCTCTACGGACGCTTTCATCGTTGCCTGATCATTTTGAGCGATTGCGATCCGCAGACGAGTCAAAATAACTTCCGACTTGATGCTCGCTATTTTTTCAGCGACCACTTTCTGCTGTGGGGCAGAGTAACTGCGCGCGAGTGCTTCCGCGCCAGACCAATCTTGCTGCTGAATACGAACATCTAAACGACCACGCAATGCAGAGCTATTGCTACTGTCCAGTTGCAAAGCTTGTTTGAAAACCTTCTCTGCCGCGGCATAATTTTCTTGTTCAAGATACAAAGAGCCTAATGATGAATAAGCATAAGGTTGGGATTTATCTACTTGAATCGCTTTGTGATAAACGCTTTCTGCTTGCTTAAACTGGCCTTTTTCGACCAAGGCATCACCTTGATCAAGATACGCCCAATATTGAGACGTCTCGATTAGCGCTGCCCATTTTGAGGCCGAGTCAGGATTATGATCTAAGCGCTGAGCCTGTTTAAAGTATTCGAGCGCTTTTTGCTGCTGCCCTCTACGTAGATAAACCTTGCCCATAGCACCGAGCAATTCAGGATCTCGCGGACGAGTCGTCAACGCATAACGCAGCTGAGCTTCTGCTTGGTCGGTTTTATCTTCCTCGAGCAACGTTAACCCTTTGAGCTTAGCGAGATAGGTGGGGTCTTTTCGTAGTTCCTTTTCCTTTTTCCAGCGATCTTTCGCGCTTTGATTCGCTCTTTGAATCTCCATGTCAGACGGGTAGTAGCTAGCTAAAATGGCATATTGCTGAACAACTTGATCTGAAATAGGCAATTGATCCAATGCACGCAACCACGACGTTGCCGCATTTGTTCCAACCGAAGGAGCAAGCGCTAACTTTTTATAGGTATCAAGAATCCATGGATCGGCAGGATTCTCTTTGCGAATGTGGTTGGCTAACGCGAGTTGAAAAGACGGAACACTAGGATAATTTGCATTTAAACGTTCCAGTCCCTGTTTCACCGAGATCCAACTGCCAGGCAAATTACTTTGCAACTGTAGGAATTCAAGTTGTAACGCTGGTGATGGCATTCCATTTGGGAAAAGGGCTTTGTAAGCTTGAATCGCTTCATCGTAACGACCAGATTTTGCAAGCAACTGAGCGCGCTGATAATCCGCTCTTTTCTCTCCCTGAATGGCCATAATCGATGACAAGTTTTTCGCTTGAGGCGAATGAGGCGCCTGCCTGATTAAGCGCTCAAATACCGGTTTTGCTAATTCTGGCTGCTTACGTTTCAGATACATATTCGCTTGATAGAAAAGCCCCGTTGAATTGCTTTCTTCAATCGCGAACAGCCTCTCCAGAGTACTCTCGACAATATCATCTCGGCCAATCGCATCCGCCAGTTTTAGCTGCTCAACCAACCACTCAACCGAGTCAACTCGTGCTAATGATGTGGAAAATTGAACCAGCTCGATAGGCTTGTAGACCTGTGCGAGCTGCGACTTTGTCAAAGGTTTTGAGCTAAAGCTTTCTGCATGCACAGTGCCGACGCCACCAGCCGCCAAAGCAACCAGTGGAATCCACCATAACACGCGTCCTGTTACTGACATCTCTCGCTCCATACAGGAAGCAATTCACCTTGCACACCAAAACGGTAACGTTCTTCATGCCAACCAAGCCCAAATAGACTTAATACGTTGTCGTAATAATGATCGTTTTTGTCCACCACAAGTTCATTTTGAGCACGACGAAACTGCGTCTCCAACAGCGTAGATTCACCAGAAACCGCGAGTAACGGAAGAGCCGCAGCAGAAAAACCTGCGCTTCCTGCTTGGGTATATTTACCCGTTTCAGTATTTACTTCTCTCGCTGGCGCACCAAGGGTTTTGGTTGCCGCCACAAACGGCTGCATTTTTTGAACTAATACTGCTTTTTCTGAAACTTGGTCATTTAACATGCCCACCCAAAGATAAGTGCGGATCGCGTTGTAACTGCCTATCGGCCCAGTGACCCCATCTGAGCTATAACGACCATTTCTCAATGTTGCCCAGTCTGGGCTAAAGCCAGCTGGCATCGTTTTCTCTAGCATGTGAACACTTGCCTTATACATTGAATCCCAGTTGTATTGCGGGTACAGAGACTGCATACGAGCAATCAGTTGTAACGGAACATAACTCGGATTCACACGGTACTGGCCGTCGGCATCAAAACCTGTTGGAGCAGGCAACAATACCGTTCCAACTCCCGCTATGTTGACGGTTTCTTCACGTAAAATACGACTCGCGATAAGATGTCCAAGGGTCTGATAGTAGTAGTTATTCCATAATCTTCCCGCCTCAACGAGGGAGTACGCTATCCACAAATCAGAATCTGACGCTGGATTAGAATCCAACACTCCGAACTGACCATTTTCTTTTCTTCCCCACAACCAAGCAGGAAGCCTTGCCGTCAAATCCCCACCAGCCAAATGTGATTGAGTCCATTTTAAAACCTGATCGAAGGTTTTAGGGTCATTGGCAACCAAGGCAAAGAACAATGCGTAAGATTGACCTTCCGAGGTCGTAATCATACGCTCGTCACTGCCATCAACGACTCTGCCTTGCTCCATGTATACCGACTTAAATGTTTCCCAATGTGGCCACTCGCAGGTGTTAGCCCACAAGTAAGGAGACACGAACAACATAAGGAACGAGATGAGTTTTTTCATTATTCCTCTTCCTCAGTTTTTTCTAAACGTCTAGACGCGACTTGACGTAATACGCGCCAAAGCACAATGGTTACGATCACCACTAGCAAGGCGGCAAAGCACGCAACGATGACTGGGTGATTAGAGAAGTGATACCAAACGAGCTGCCACACAGGAAGCTTACCGACATAGTAGTGCGAACCCACGTTGTAGCTTGCTACTTCGTTATTTCTCAACGTCACCACCGAGCCAAACATGTGCTCAACTTTACCGGAGTCAGCCAACGCGCGATCAACCGACGAAAAATCTGACGGGTGAGCCGCCATAATAGAAATGACGCTGCGTTTTTTCGTAAATGGCGATTCTGCACCATAAATAGCAGCAAAAGAGCCCTCAGCCTCAACAGAAACATAATCCGCGGCCACTTGACGAGCATCACTTGGACTCATCCAGTTCATTCCGAGCTGCTTTTCATTTTTGCTTGGTAGGCGAATTTGTCTCTGACCCTCTTTAACCACTAAGTTAACTTGGTCAGGATTATTAGCGGCTTCTTCTAGTGCATCCACAACACCGATCGTCAGGATGTCTTTATCTTTTAGTTGCTCAGCATTCCATTTGTCTGTCAAAAGCACCTGAATACCTGGGTACCCAGAATCACGTCCTAACGACCCCATGACGTTTAAGAAGGTCTGCAACACTTCTTTTGGAGCTCTCTCTGGAACAACAATCGCAGTTTCTGACAAATCGGCCATGCGAGTGTAAGGAAAACCAGAAGTAGCAAAAGCGCGCATATTTGGCATTTCGATGTAGTGAGGGAAGCCACTAAAATCAACCGTAGAGTCACCATCAATGACCGCGTATTGCTTACTTGGTTGCGTCACCTGACATTGCCCATCGGTCACCGACGCAAAGCCAAACTCAAACTCGATTTGGTTTTTACTGCCAACTTTAAAGGCCGGAATACGAACAAGCGCATCACCACTCAGAATACTGTCATCTAATAGAGGAACACGCACACGGTTAGACTCACCACCTTGGCCTTTTGTGGTTAAGTTAAACGCCTCAATGAACTGGTCATTGATGCTCAAAGTCAGGCGAGAACCAGAATGATCCGCAGCAGGTGGCGAATACCGATAGTTAAGATCCATCGGTATACCACGGCTCTGCCAAGTAAAGAGATCGGGTGGTAAGCGCAAACTCACGTTGATTGGAGGAGGCGTTCGACCTTCCACTTGCAACATGCTTTTTTGTTCGACTAATTCAGATAATGCAACGGGACGAGCCGTACTCACCCAGTTTGGCGCATCGTACGGGACTCGTGGTTTGATTTGTTTGACTTCATTAATCTTCGCGATTGGCCCAGTAAGAAGTTGGTTTCCCAACGCCAAACCTTGTACCGCAACGTTAAGATCCTTACTGTCACGGCCTATCACTAGAAGAAGCTTCACGTATGGGTCAGTTGGGTGAGTGATAACTTGAAGACGAGGGCCATCCGTGTCCGGAAAATCTCTCAGAAACTCAGGTTTGTTGTCATTGGTAACAAAGACAATGGCGTTGCGCTTAGGTAACGTGTCGACACTAAAAGGGAATTGAGCACCACGCCAACCCGCTAGAGCACCAAAGTAAGAGCTCAAGACACCGGCTGCTTTGACATCATCCAGATCGTATTTGCCACCCATAACGACGGGCAGATTTAACTGGCTAAAATCACGGACATCAAAAAACGGTGCTGGCAACAAGCTCAAGTCACTTTCCAGCATTGTCTTTTGGGCAAACATTTCAATTCGACTGCTTTGGCTGATCTCAGCCCAAATGCTCGAGTCATTTGGATTGGCACAGTCTTTCTGAGTATTCCCAATCAACTCAAAGCGAATTTGGTTGTAGTTGCTGAAGTAACGAGTATCCAGCGGCATCGATAAGCTCAACTTTTTACCTTGCTGACCATCGACGATTGACGCCACTCCCATAAGCTCGTTGTTCAAATACACTTTGACGTGAGAAACCAAAGAGAGCAACGCTGGTGAAGGTGTGATGTCAAAGTACAACGTGGCTTTAGACACCACCTCATCGAGTCGCGAACCGAAACCAATATAAGCACTGGCCTCACTACCTTGAATAGCAATTGAACCACTGTAACCCAATTGACTAAATGGAATGACACGCTTAAATACGGTCGAATTTTCAGCATCTTGCTGTGCCAAAGGCGTTGGTTGTTGCTGACTTACTTCTTGTGCCGCGAGACTGCCCGACATACACATGAGAGTGATAGCCGTCGTCAACGCCGTTAGTTTTTTATTATTTAGCATGACTTGAGGTCCTGATTGGGACATAACGAGGTCTTAGTGACCAAATAAATTCGATACAAAATAAAAGTGCATCCACACTGGCCTGAACAAACTTAGGACAATGTTGCAGCAAGCGTTTGTATCCATTAAAGCCGACTTGCAGTACAGCCTGCATACTCGATAGAGGCTTATCTGATTGATAGCCTTGTTGCCATTTCGCCCACGTATCTGCACGTGCAAATGTACATTGGACGTATTGGATTTGTTGTTGATGAGACAATTCGTTGAGTTGTAAACCAAATATCCCCTTATGAGCATAGGCAACCGTCATCGGGAACACGAATTCTTGACCACCGCGATTGAGGATCACTTCTAAGGTTTGGCCAAGTAGGTACGCACAGGTTGGTTCATCGACTCCGTCTATTTCAATGCGCACGCCCCCCAAAGAGAAATCCTTCATCTGCGCTTGAATCAAGTGCCCTGAGTGAAGCCTTACCGCGACAGGAATCGCTACCTCTACTCGGTGATCTTTTCGAACTTGTTTGGCTTCTACCGCAACGGCGACAGCAGCACCTAAAATCAACAAGTTGTACATCGTCCAAACGAGGTTCACGATAACCGTACCGATTTCGTCTTGAGGCCCCCACCCCATTCGGTAAATCCCTACAGCAAAGCCCAGAATATTGAGTGCAACCAAAACCAAATATGGTCGGGAGATCACCCAATCGTAGTGAGATTTTTCAACCAAACCGCCTTTTGCCGTTACGTTGAATGTCCCTTTATGGGGTGCAAACAAAGCCACCGTTGTTGGCCTTGCGATGTACCAAGCAAGCACGGTTTCGTATACCTCACCCCAGAACGAATAACGGTAGTCACCCTGCATACGAGAGTTGGTCATGCTCGCGTGGATCATATGGGGCAATACGTACAAAATGATCGCCAGCGCTGGCGCATAAATCACGTAGGAATGCAGCAACAAATAAGCCAATGGTGCGATCAGGAATACAATCCTTGGGATACCAGATAGAAAGTGCAGCATGGCATTGACGTAACAAAGCCGTTGAGAGAGCTTAAGACCCTTTCCAGTCAATGGATTATCTACCCTAAATATCTGCGCCATCCCGCGAGCCCAACGAATGCGTTGCCCAACGTGTGCAGACAATGTCTCTGTCGCCAAACCAGCAGAAATCGGCTGCTTAAGATATGCAGAACGATAGCCTAAACGGTGCATGCGCAAAGAAGTGTGCGCATCTTCCGTCACGGTTTCGACTGCAATACCACCGACTTCCTCTAAAGGCTCTCGACGTAAAATAGCGCAAGAACCACAGAAGAAAGTAGCATCCCATAAGTCGTTACCATCTTGAATCAGGCCGTAAAACAAGTTGCCTTCGTTTGGCACGTTACGAAAGTTCGATAAGTTACGCTCAAACGGATCCGGAGAGAAGAAATGGTGCGGCGTCTGAATAAGCGCCAACTTTGGATCTTTCAGGAACATCCCCATTGTGAGCTGAAAGAATGCTCGTGTAGGAATATGGTCACAGTCAAAAATCGCAACAAACTCACCGCTGGTCTGCTTCAACGCATAGTTAATGTTACCGGCTTTCGCATGTTCATTCGTTGGGCGGCGGATGTAGTTCACCCCTACACTTTTGGCGAAATCTCGGAAGCTATCACGCTTGCCGTCATCCAGAATGTGGATGTTGAGTTTGTCTTTCGGCCAATCGACACCTAACGAGGCATAAACCGTCGCTTTCACGACATCAAGATCTTCGTTGTAAGTAGGGATCATCAAGTCAATGGTTGGCCAAGTTGACTGATCCGGTGGCATCGATACTGGTTTGCGATTCAATGGCCAGATATTTTGGAAATAGCCAAGCATCAGCACAATCCAAGAATACGTCTCAGCTAGAAGTAAAACGCCCCCTAGAAACAAAGCAACAGGATCGTCCCAGTTCAGGGTAGACGAATAACGCCACCACAAGTATCGACATGAGGCCGTAACCGACAAGATGATCAAAAGCATGGTAGGAAAACGACCCGGCATGCGACGAACCATCATCGCTAATGCCCAGAGTAACAACACAAAGACAGTCTGAGCCTGATAACCAAATGGCACCGTAAAACACAGCAAAGCGATTAACACCACGAAAAACAGCAAGGTGTAGTTCAATGCCATTGCTGACTTACTTGCTTTAATGCGCTCTCGAACTTGTGGATCTTTGATGTTGTTCGCTGTCTGTTCTAACCAGCGGACGCTTTTTGCAACCAATTCAAATGGCAAGTAGAACGCATTGCGAATTTGCTCGGCTAAAGTCATCGCTAAGCTGCTGGTTTTTTTGGACCATGCTGTATTTACGTTTTGCTTGAAGCAAAGCAACCACACGCTTTGGATAATAAAACGTATAGGATCAAACCATCTTGGCGCAGCAAAATTAACGTTTGGATAGTAAACCAAAGGCAGTTTCCATGAGGGAACACCCGAAATAACCGGCTTTAAAAATACAAAACTCAATGAAAACCAAAAAGACAAAGCACACTCACCAACCCAGTTTGTTTTGCAATTCCAGGCTTGCTCGTAAGCTTTCTTCTGTAGTCTGAATTGGTCCACTACCCAGCGTTGGAAAATTAGATTAAGACTTCGCATAAATTAGCTTTGGTCCTGAGCGCTTGATAACGCTGATACACACCAAAAAGCAAAAGACTGAAAATCTTTTGCGGCTTGGCTCGATGGCGAATAGTGTTGAACGGTCGTCAGGTTTGCCACACATTCAAGCAATGCCGTATCTCGATGAATCGAAACAGGAATCAACGATTCGCTAAGTTCCTTTTTCAGCACCAACATGAAATCACGACCAATTTCGGTTTCTGGCTGATACTTATTCACCAAAAAACGTAATTTGTCAGAGCGAAGCAATCTCGATAGCTCTTCATGTTGTAGCCAAGATTGAAGAGTGAGATAACTCAGGGCATCTGCCGTTACCACCACCACAATCATATCCATTGAGTCGACAAAAGATCGCACTTCAGGATCAGTAAGCTCTGCTAAGTCGGAGTGAAAAAGCAGCCACTGCTCACCACGGTTTTCGCTCACTTGCAACGTCATTTCACCTAGCATTGATAGGTAGTGAGAACGCTCGTTAAAAAATGCTTTTAACTGCTCAGAATTCAGATGGCCAAACGGTAAAAAAAGTGCACCTTGTGGGCTTTCATAGCCAGCCTGGGTCCAAGGTTTATCTGAAAGAAGTTGTTTCGCCCAGCCATCTTGCTCTTCCTGCGGCAAGCCAAGATGAGTTTGCAGTAAACTGTTAGGCATCACCTCAATGGCCAGTACCTGTTTGTTTATCTTAACTAATGCTTGTGCCAAGTTCGCAGCGACGGTCGTTGAGCCACAACCACCTTTTAAACTAACAAAAAGAAGGCGTTTCATATCGCTTCCGTTTCTAAACCTTTCTGCTTATTACGCACTTGAGGCAGAGCATTACGAGCACTGTTGGCTTGAAAGACCAACCACTTATTTTTAGCTTGCACGTAAGACTCGTTTTCTGTTGTTTCAATATACTTATGTTGAGTTAAGTTATAAGAAGAGTAGATCGAATTAATATCTTTTGCAGACTCAGTCATAACATTTTTTCACAATATAACGGTGTTTAAACTGCGGTAATGGCAATCCCGCCAGCTACTCTTTGCAGTATAAATTCCATTGTTGAAAAATTGACGCATCGACCTATGCGTCTCATATTCACAGAATGCTAATGAATGTGAAAAGGGTTATTTATAGTTCACATAATTAATAAATCCCTAAATGATGTTTGACTTCAGCAACAGGGGTTATGAAGATGAATTGTAATTATCCATTTACGATATATAAGCACAAAAAATAATTTACCAGCAAATCATAGACTTGCAAATTATTGAGTTTAAACTTATAAACATCATATGAAGCAATGCTATAACTATTTTAATTTTTGATCAATTTCGTTTAATATCTCGGCGTCATTTTCTTGTCGCCAAGAAAAGTAACATTGTAACGATTAGCATACAGCGGATTGTAAGCCACAACGCACAACGACAGTAAACCATTGATTATAAGGTCTTTTGATGTCAGCAATCTCCGGGTTATCCGCAATTACCTCTGAACGAGAGATAAATTCTGTTTATGTAAACTTATTTACACATAAGCAAATGGTTATTGATTATTTGTTCAGTACGCTACCAGCAAATAACAACACTTCACTTACAAGCTTTACAAACAAGGAAACTTTTTTGTCTGCATTGAATGATGAGGCCTTATGCAAATTCAATGACTTATCTAAAAATCATCTTGAACAATGTTTTTTTCTTAGCCACAAATTCACAAATAAAGCGCCAAACGCTATAAAGCTTGCAAAAGATATTCATCAAACAAATATAAGGAAACTCTCTACATATATATTAGTAGTTCCAGATTCACTGGTATCATCAAGTGACGATTATTTTGTAAGTATTTTCCTACAAAACTTAAATGAACTGGCAAATAATAAAAAACTCACTATTAGTGTTTGTATATATGGGCATCTGACGACTTCACTATTAAAGCCCATGCTGATTTCTCATAATAGATACATTGCAGGTTTGGCGACCATGACATCATTAGATGACGCTCGCTACTGCTATCTTGTGGATTTTTGGTCCAATAAACACGGTGTAATTTCCCAAGACGAGTACCTTCTCTCTAGCACTAAAGATAAGAAGCTAAAAGCAACGCCTTACGATACGCATCAATCTCGTGTCATACCGGAAGACAAATCGGATAGTGATAGAATATATATCAGTAGAAGAGCCTTCAGAGAAAACGAGAAAGCCCCAAAAGGGATGCGTATGGCCGAGAGTAATCAAGAACTCATAGCGATGTTAAACAACCCTCGCTCTTCAACTATTGTTTTCAGCTGTGATAACCAAAGCGAAGTTCAACAGATCGCGTTAGATTGCTACCGTTTAAGGTCCGCATATGGTCGTCAGCTAAAGATTATTGTCAGGGAGACCCAACAATGTCTGAGATATGCAGATGAAAAGTTCTTACTCCGCGCGGGGGCGAACTTCATTTCACATGCGCAGATCCCCCATATGCGCTTTATGACTCAGGTTGAAGCAATTCAAGGCCAAATGCTTACACGCCCAATTCCTGACAGTTTAGAGGCGCTCTTAAAGTATGACCTTAAGTTTGGTAGCAAAGGCTACTTACAAAACCAGGACTTTAACCAATACTGTATTGACGTCATTTCCCACTCAACACACTCAAGTGTGAACTTTGCGCTCATCAAGCTGAACTTATTGCCAGGCATGACAGCAGAGGAATGTTTACGTCTTTGCCATATTCGAAGAGATGGCGACGTTGTGACAGCCTGCAAAAAAGCTCTATATGTCTTGTTCAGTGCTATTCGACAAAGCGATATTGATATTGCACTAAACAATATATTTGAGTTTCCAGTGAGAGACTTGTTTCACTCAACTCACACGTTTGATACTCAATTAGATATCGAAACAGAGCTAAAATTGATCGTTCAAGATGAAGCCGTCATATCCGATGACGTTTCAACCTTGACGACAGAAAGGGAAATATTCCATACCACCACCAATTCCATGGTTGATGTTCCCCCTTTGTTTGCTGTCAAAAAGGCCATTGAGCTTAAGGAACGTTCATGAATATTAACGACTTTTTACTGACCGCGAGTATCAGCTTAGGTATTGGCCTACTCCTAGGATACTTTCTTCGTGACCTAGTAAACGCAACCACACGCTTTTACCACAAGCACTTAAAACGCTCACGCTATTTTGAGCTAGATACATCAGCCACTAACACCAAGAAGCTTAAGTAATGACATCGCATTCTCATGACTCTACCCCCTTCACTATAGGATTGGGCTGGTGGAACATTTACTTTATCGCAAAAATAGCGCTCTATTTTCAGGGAATCATCGATTTCCATCCAATGGAAAACTTTGCGCTGTTGATCTTCATCCTGCTGCCAATCTCGATGAAAAGCCTAAATACGGTGCGTCATATCGTTGTATTTGTCGCCGCAGCGTGGCTCTTGCATTACGATTCTTATCTCCCTCCGCTAGACCGTCTTTGGGCTCAAGCGGGACAATTAATGCAGTTTGAATTGAGTTATCTGGCCGAACTTTTGGGACGATTTTTATCATTCCAAGCAATACTCGGATTGCTCGCTTTGTGTGGTGCGTACTTTATTTTGAGCAAGTTCGTTAGAGTTTCAGTCTTTGTGGTTATTGCTATGATCTATATAAGTATGCCAATGACGACTGAACCTCCGACAACAGTGGCTGCAGAAGTAACTCAACAACAGCCGCCAACCGAGGTTACTGCTAGCAAACAACCTCAAATAACGGAAATTAACGATGCAAGTCTCAACACGTTAGCTGCAGATTTCTTTTCTAAAGAAGCTTCTCGACGTGTGACATTCGATACTAGCAGCGCAATGGATGCTCCTTTTGATTTGTTGTTCTTGAGTATTTGTTCGGTCGCGTGGGATGACATCGAAATTGCAGGACTGGCCGATCATCCTCTGTTCAAAGAGTTTGACATCATGTTCGACAATTTTAGTTCCGCTACGTCATACAGCGGGCCTGCGGTCATTCGTCTGCTACGAGCCAATTGCGGTCAACAGGAACACAGTCAACTGTTCCAACCCGCACCTTCAAAACAGTGCTACTTGTTCGAAAGTTTGAAAGAGCTAGGCTTCAAAGAAAATTTACTGATGAACCACAATGGTGTCTTCGATAGCTTCCTTGAATTAATCAAGAAAGACGGTGACTTACAAGCGGCTCTTATGTCTCAAGAAGGTTTAGCTCCTTACCAAAAATCTTTTGATGGCTCTTCGATCTTCCGCGATAAGCAAGTACTGGATAACTGGTGGCAGCAAAGACTTAACAGTAGTGACGACAAAGTCGTGGCACTCTACAACTCAATTTCACTGCACGATGGCAACCGGATCATCAATACGAATTCAAGCACATCCATTGCTAGCTACAAAATGCGCCTTAAGAATTTGCTTGATGATCTCTACGCGTTCTTTAAAACCTTAGAGTCCTCAAAGCGCAACATTGTTGTGGCCTTGGTACCAGAACATGGTGGTGGTATGCGAGGAGACCGAATGCAGATTTCAGGTATGCGAGAAATTCCTGCGCCAACGATCGTTCACACCCCGGTAGGAATTAAAATCTTCGGAGAAGGAATTCAACGTCAGGGCAGCACAGAACACGTCAATGCGCCATCTAGCTATCTGGCGTTGTCACAGCTCGTGTCGAATATTCTGGATAAAAACATTTATCAAAGTAAGACGTTTAGCCCTTCAATATTGACAGAGAACCTACCAGAAACACGCATTGTCGCGCAGAACTCCGGTTCTACTGTGATTGAAGTACAAGGGAAGTATTATGTTTCTCTTGATGGTTCTAGTTGGATTGAATACCCAACAAAGTAGTTCCAACTAAACCATACGATGCTGCCTAAGGCCGGAACTTCCGGCTTTTGTTTTGCCTAAAATCGCCCCGCTATCGCTTCTTCTCAACATCTTCGATTGTCTACAACCCCAAAATGCGTGAAAATGAATCAGTTATTATGCACTCAAGGGAATAAATCATGCCTATCGATTCACTGATCACTATCAGTATTTTCGTCGTCCTCGCTGTCGTTATCTTGTCTTCAGCCATCAAAACGGTTCCACAAGGAAACAACTGGACAGTTGAACGCTTTGGACGCTACACCCACACATTAAAGCCGGGTTTAAACTTGATCATTCCATTCGTTGATAAAATTGGTCAAAAAGTAAACATGATGGAACGTGTGCTTGATATTCCAGCACAAGAGGTCATTTCAAAAGATAACGCAAACGTGGTGATCGATGCGGTTGGTTTCGTTCAAGTTATCGATGCGGCTAAGGCGGCTTACGAAGTAAACGATTTAGAACACGCGATTCGTAATCTAACGCTAACGAATATTCGTACCGTACTTGGCTCGATGGAACTCGATGAAATGCTGAGCCAACGTGACATGATCAATACCAAGCTGCTAGCGATCGTGGACCAAGCAACAAACCCTTGGGGCGTAAAAGTCACGCGTATTGAAATAAAAGATGTTCAGCCACCAGCCGATCTAACTGCTGCAATGAACGCCCAGATGAAAGCTGAGCGTAATAAACGTGCTGAAATTCTCGAGGCTGAAGGTGTCCGTCAGGCAGAAATCCTCAAAGCAGAAGGTCACAAACAATCGCAGATTTTAAAAGCAGAAGGTGAAAAACAGTCTGCTATCCTCCATGCTGAAGCGCGTGAGCGTGCTGCTCAAGCGGAAGCAAAAGCGACTTACATGGTTTCCGAAGCCATCGCAAAAGGCGATATGCAAGCCGTTAATTACTTCATCGCGCAAGGCTACACAGAAGCTCTCAAGAGTATTGGTCAAGCTGAAAACGGAAAAATCATTATGCTACCTTTGGAAGCAACCGGACTCATGGGCTCTGTTGCGGGCATCGCAGAAATGTTTAAACAACAAAATAAAGATTAGGACCTAGTTATGGACTTGTTCAACCTGCTTGATGGCATAACATTTTGGCACTGGCTTGCATTCGGCTTTGTGCTGCTTGCCGTTGAGCTACTTGGTACAGCGGGTTACTTTCTGTGGTTGGGGTTATCAGCGTTATTAGTGGGAGCGTTATTGGCAGTGCTCCCTTTCGGCTGGCAACTTCAATGGTTATCTTTCGCGACTTTCAGTTTGCTGACAACTTGGTTATGGTGGCGACGCCAGTGGTCAAGAGACAAACAAGATGATCAAACAAGAGATCTCAACCAAAAGTACAAGCAGTTAATTGGCCGCAGCGTGATACTCGAGGAAAATTTTTCAATTGGGTTAAACAGAATTCGCATCGCCGATACCACCTGGTCAGCACAATGTGAGCAAAATATCTCAGCCGGTACTCGCGTAAAAATCGTCGCGATCGATGGAATAATCCTCATTGTGGAGCCTATTTCTGAGTAATTTATGTCAAAGTAATGAAGTAAAGACTGCTTCATTACTTTCTTTTCTCTCAACTCTTTTTATTTCATCGTGTTATTCAATTTGTCCTTAAAAAATAAGTAATATAAATGTTATTAAATTCCATCTTGTAAATCCTATTGATATTCATCAACTAAGAATTAATCAAAAAGATAGTTCACTGCTTCCAGTCATTTTCAATCTAATTTCAATATAAAAAATAAAACAGTGTTGAATTAATTTTTGATCTTTCCAACTCCCTATACATACTTAATCCATAAGCATAAAGGTAAATGCTTATATTTTAGGTAAGTAGAAAAGTCTTTCCTACCGTTTTGTTGATAACTGAGTTGGTCCTCACCACGCCAAAGGCAGAGCTTGTTCCAGCGCGGTTGGACACACAATGGGTGACACCATTTACTGCGGTATGTGTGAGCGGTATTAAGGAGAGAGACATGTTTTTGTTTGAGCATTTAGCACGCCAAATACACAAACTTTGGGTAACAGGCGTAATAAAGTCTTAAACATATGAGGGTGATCGTTATGAAATTATTAGCCGGAATACTATTAATATGTTCAGCTACAATTCCATTTACTATTCAAGCAAATGGCGCTTCAGGAGGAAGAACATTAGCACCTGAAGTGAAATGTGAATTACCAAATGGTAATGTCCACATGCTGCCACCGTTATATTGCAAAATGTATGACGGCAGAGAAGTAAAATAGAAAAAGGAGCCATTAGGCTCCTTTTTGATTATTCACTAATTGATTAGTGGAAGCTGTAAGGGATAAGAACTTGTAGACGTAGGTCTGTCTCGTCCGCGTCGCCAGCACCAGCGTACTCGTCACGCTCTAGGATTGTACCGTGTAGACGGATTGTAGAGCCTTTAAGCGCACCACTCTGTAGAGAGTAAGATACTGTTGCGTTGAATGCGTACTCGCTTTCGTAATCCCAGTCACCAGATGCACCGCTTGCAGCTGAGTCAGCACCAGAACCGTAACCAAAGCCTAGGTAGTAGTTCCAGCCGTTACCTTGGTTGTAAGATAGACGGTTGTACCATGCTAGCTCACCCGCTTTGTTCCAGTCAGATAGAGCATCCCACCACTGAGACCAAGTACCGTTGTTCATACCGTAAGTGTGGATAGTACGTGGAACGAAGTCGGAACGGTTGTCTGTGTCTGTGTAACGTAGTTCAGACATCCATGCTAGCTTGCCGAAAGACTGGTTCAAAGATAGACCAGTGTGGAAACCTAGACCATCGTATTTCACATCGTCATCAACACCGTAGAAGTCAAATGCAAGAGTTGTACGGTCACTTACTGTGTACTTCAAGTAAGCTTTGTAAGATGTGTTGTCAGTTTCGTTGTGGTAGCTAGTTACTTGACCTGCACCCCAGTCGATACCATTTGCGTATTTAACGCCAGTCGCTTGACCAAGACCAACTTGGAAGAACAAGCTGTCAGTTAGGTTACCGTTTAGACCTAGAGAGTGTAGGTAGCTCCATGAAGTGTCAGACCAAAGCGCTGGTGCGTAGTCATCTTCGTGAAGTAGCCAAGGTGCTGTGAATTGGTCTGCACCGAAGTAGCTTAGGTTGAAGTCGCCTAGCTTAGCGTTTAGTTCGAAGCCACGGTAAGTACCAGGTACAAAGCTCCATACGTTACCAATAGTACCGTTACCACCAGCTTGTAGCATACCTACACGAGCGTTAAAGTTTTCGTTTGCTTTGAATTTAAGCGCAGCTTTGTAAACTTTAAGTTGTTGGCCGTCACCTGCACCCCAGTCTAGGTTGTTACAGGTTGAGATTTCGTTACATAGGTAGCCTTCGTTTGAGTTGTAAAGGCTGTCGTTGTAAAGATCACCAGAGTAGTAAGCCGCAACATCTGCACCAACCCAACCATCGTGGTAGCCAGAAGTGAAGTCTAGGATAGCGTTGTAAGAAGAGTAGTTTAGACGGCTCCAACGGTCACCGTTCTCACCACCAGGTTTACCTGTAGTACGTGTACGTGAACGAGTGTCAACTAAGAACATTGCATTAAGACTAGAGTCATGCATAAATTCGTTCACTTTCTCTACGTATTCACCACCCGCTGCACTTTCAGTCGATGCAGTAGCTGGAGCAACAGCAACAACACCAAACATTGCTGCAGTTAACGCTGAAACCTTAAAAAATTTGTCCATGGAAAAACTCCTAAAAATGGATATAGCTGTATTTTTCTATCTCACCTTTAGTTGGCCGCCGAAGGAGAGAAGTAAATTCCTGATTAAACCTCATTATTTCTAATTTGGTTTTTTTTAGTTCCTGCATACACACCGTGTATCCACGCCATTAAGACTAACTTCGCACCTAAAAACATCCAAACGGAACTTATTTTTTTTCTAAAAAAATATGAGCCACGCCAAAGTTCCATATAAGTTATTGATCCAGATCTTATTTTTAACACCAACACCGCAACATTGAATATATACATTTAAATTCAAACACTTAAATCAACACACAAACATTCAACATGAAGTGCATCGCATACTTGAATACAAATAAATTCGGATATTCGAAGGGGAGATCCTGATCACTGAAACACAGAAAACACAAAACCAAGACATACAAAAATACTTAATATGCGTAAAGAAAAAGCCCCACAAGCTTTGCCTGTGGGGCTTTTGGTTATTTTTTATCTTTTTTGATAGTGCTTAATTTATCAATTCAAGCAAGTCTTGCTCAGTTTTTATCTCGATACCCAATTCTTGAGCCTTAACGAGCTTAGAACCTGCATTTTCACCAGCAAATAAAATATCAGTTTTCTTAGAAACACTGCCAGTGACTTTTGCACCCAAAGATTGCAACGCCTCTTTTGCTTCAGTACGTCCAAGTTGAGATAGTGTACCCGTTAGCACGACAGTTTTACCTTCTAGTGGCAGTTCTGCGCCTTGCTCAGGTGCACTAACTTCTGGCCAGTGGATACCTTGCACAAGGAGCTCTTGAACAACAGCTTGGTTTTGCTCTTCTTCAAAGAAAGTCGTAATGTGCTTCGCAACTACCACACCAATATCTTGAACAGCAATAAGTTGTTCTTCCGTTGCAGCTTGAATCGCTTCCAGTGATTTAAAGTGTTGAGCTAGGTTTGCCGCCGTTGCCTCGCCCACTTCTCGAATACCTAGCGAGTATAAGAAACGTGGCAAGGTTGTTAACTTCGATTTTTCTAACGCATTAACAATGTTTTGAGCAGATTTTGGCCCCATTCGCTCCAATACGGTTAATACGCCAGCCGAAAGCTTGAACAGATCGGCAGGTGTTTCTACCATTTCACGATCGACCAATTGCTCGATAACTTTGTCACCTAAACCATCAACATCCAACGCTTTACGTGAGACGAAGTGCTTGAGCGCTTGCTTACGTTGAGCTTGACAGACCAAACCGCCAGTACATCGAGTCACCGCCTCCCCTTCGATACGCTCTACGTGCGAACCACAAACAGGACACTGAATTGGGAAAATAATATCTCGCGCCGTTTCTGGTCGACGCTCTTTGATGACAGAAACCACTTGAGGAATCACATCGCCAGCACGACGAATCACGACCTGATCACCAATCTTTACTTGAAGGCGCTCAATTTCATCCGCATTATGCAGCGTTGCGTTACTCACCGTCACGCCACCAACAAACACCGGCTCTAACTTAGCAACCGGAGTGATCGCTCCCGTTCGGCCAACTTGGAACTCAACTTCATTCAATGTGGTGATTTCTTCTTGAGCCGGGAATTTGTATGCGATCGCCCAACGTGGAGCGCGAGCAACAAAACCCAGGCGCTCTTGAACGGCAATATCGTCAATTTTGATCACGACTCCGTCAATTTCGTAAGGTAATGCATCACGACGTTGCAGAATGTGTTGATAATAAGTTTTTACGTCTGCCAAACTGTCGACTCGCTTGGTCTCTGGACACATTGGCAGTCCCCAAGATTTTATCTGCAGAAAACGCTCATAGTGACTGGCTGCCAAATCAGCCCCTTGCACAACTCCAACACTGTATGCGTAGAAGCTAAGTGGGCGCGAAGCCGTAATACGCGAATCTAATTGACGTAAGCTGCCTGCTGCTGCATTACGAGGGTTCACAAATACTTTTTCGCCCTTCTGACGCGCAAGCTCATTCAACTTTTCAAAGCCCGCTTTCGGCATAAATACTTCACCACGAACCTCAAGACGAGCTGGCCAGTCATCACCCCTCAGCTTCAGAGGAATGGCATTAATGGTGCGCACGTTTTCAGTGATGTTTTCACCCGTAGTACCATCACCACGCGTTGCCGCTTGAACTAAAATACCGTTTTCATACAGCAGACTCACTGCTAAGCCATCTAGCTTTGGTTCACAACAATACTGCTTAATGCTTTCTCCACCGATTCGGTCTTGAGCACGTTTATGGAAGCTGTCGAGTTCACTGTCGTCGAATGCGTTATCCAATGACAACATTGGGACTTCGTGTGTCACCTGACTAAATTCAGAAAGCGGCTTACCACCCACTCGCTGACTTGGCGAATCAACCGTCACTAAATCAGGATGTTGAGCTTCAATTTCTAGCAGTTCACGCATTAGGCGATCGTATTCTGCATCTGGAATCTCTGGATTATCTTCCACGTAGTAGCGAACGGCGTGGTAGTGCAACGACTCTTTGAGTTCTTCTAGCCGTTGATGTACTGATTCAGACATAGTAAAGCCCCGTATATTGTCAATCGATGAGGTTGGGAATCCATGAAAAAGGGCTCCAATCGGAGCCCTTTTATAATTGGGTAGTAAGATTATGCGTTAGCCGCATTAAACTCAACTATTTGGCGTCGATAAGCAGCTAAACGGTCAGGAGTCATTAAGTTTCTCTTGTCATCGAGAACATTCCCTCCCATATCATCCGCAATCTGCTGCGCAGTTCTCAACATCAAGTTGAAGTTTTGCTCAGCTTCGCCATAGCAAGGCAACGTCATAAAGAAGGAAATGCCTTTCGTCGAAAACTCTGCGGGATCACCATGCTCAAGTGTGCCCGGATGCATCATGTTAGCCACACTGAACAGCACTTTACCGTTACCAGATAAATCAACATGACGATGGAAGATATGCATCTCGCCATAGATAAGACCATTTTGCTGCATACTGTCAAAAAGTTCCGTGCCAATAAATGGCTCTTCGCCCGCACAATGAACATTCAACACGATCACTTGCATTTCCGGCTCTGGCTTTGGTTCTTCTGGTTGTTCAACAACGGCAGGAGACACTTCTTCAACCATTTCCATCTCTTGTTTAGGCGCATCAAATGCAGAAGGCATGATCTCTTCTTCAATCACCTCTTGCATTGGCTCTTCGACTTCAGACGGCTGAATTGCTACATCTTCAACATCGTTTTTCATCGCGACAAAAGAAGGGATTTCCTCAGCTTCTTCTTTTACAGAAGGCTTTTCTTCTGCCACACCTCCAAGCAAAGGATCTGCCTCAAACTTACTATCAAACGTATTTTCCATCCCAAAGTCTGGTTCTTTGCGATCTTTACGGATGATTTCGAAATCGTCTTCAGGGGCAGGAGCGAAACTGCGCTCTTGCTCAACCGAATCTTTATCACCTTGGTCAACATCCAGCTTACCAAGTGGCTTGTTGCCAAATTTTGCTTTGCCTTCTTTCTTACTGCTCCACAAACCATGAAACAGCAATGCCGCGATGGCTAATGCGCCAACAACAATGAGTACGAATCGCAATTCCTGCATTATTTACTCTCAATATACCTGTTTTTACTACTCGCAATTCCTTGAGCAGCAACCCAAGTGCAATAAATCTGAATGATACGTTTACTTTACCAAAACTATATGTAGGTTTAGAACAACTTAATGCAAGAAGTTCCGTTTTTTGTTGTGATTCTTGCCACGATTCCACTTTGCAAGACCCTAATTGTTAGGGCATTGAAAGAAAATCATCGACAGGTACAATGAGTTCTCACTCACACGAAAATATTGGATATGAAGATTAACAATCAGCAACGAACCGGATTCGGTTACTTCCTATACGGAATTCAATTGGCGCTCTCTCCAGAGATAAGACGTTTTGTCGTGTTACCACTTTTAGCAAATATTATTCTCGTGGGTGGGGCTATCTTCTATCTATTCTCCCACTTGAACATGTGGATTGAAGGTTGGATTGGACAGTTACCAGAGTTTCTCTCTTGGCTCACGTATATCTTGTGGCCCCTACTTGCTCTAACGATACTGGCCACCTTCTCTTATTTCTTTAGCACGTTAGCCAACTTTATTGCCGCTCCCTTCAACGGGCTGTTAGCAGAAAAAGTTGAAGAGACGCTAACCGGAAAAAAAATTAATGACGACGGCTTTACGGCTGTTCTAAAAGATGTGCCTCGCGTACTTGCTCGCGAATGGAGAAAACTGCTTTATATACTGCCTAAAGCAATTGGCTTGTTTTTGCTCTTACTTATCCCGGCACTAGGGCAAACTGTTGGCCCGGTTTTATGGTTTATCTTTACCGCGTGGATGCTCGCGATTCAATATTGTGATTACCCGTTCGATAACCACAAAATTCCGTTCAACGACATGCGTTACAAATTGAAACAAAAGCAAGGTAAAGCCTATGGCTTTGGTGTGTTGGTTTCAGTATTCACAACGATTCCAATTTTGAACCTTATCGTCATGCCTGTTGCAATATGCGGTGCGACCGCCATGTGGGTGGCAGAGTTTAAACATCAGCGCTAGGTCAAATTTAGTGAAAGGAAAGGCTGTTCGATGCGCTTCCCTTTCTTTTTACTAAATTCTCGGCCAACCTAATAAGATATAACTTTTTAATCCTTTTCCCTTTTTTTTATACCGCATATTCTTCTATCCATATTCACACAACGTGTAATGAAGGAACATCACTATGAGCAAAATCTACGAAGATAACTCTCTTACCATTGGTAATACGCCCCTAGTTCGCCTAAACAAAGTGAGCAAAGGTAACGTTCTAGCGAAAATTGAAGCACGCAACCCAAGCTTCAGCGTTAAGTGCCGTATCGGTGCAAACATGATTTGGGAAGCAGAAAAAGCTGGCACTTTAAAGCCAGGAGTAGAACTAGTAGAACCAACCAGTGGTAACACAGGTATCGCATTAGCGTTCGTAGCAGCCGCTCGCGGTTACAAATTGACTCTAACTATGCCTGAATCAATGAGCCTTGAGCGCCGCAAGCTACTTAAAGCACTAGGCGCAAACCTTGAGCTAACTGAAGCAGCGAAAGGCATGAAAGGCGCAATTGCTAAAGCAGAAGAGATCGTAGCAAGCAATCCTGAAAAATACCTTCTTCTACAACAGTTCAACAACCCTGCTAACCCGCAAATTCACGAGAAAACCACTGGCCCTGAAATCTGGGATGCGACAGACGGTGAAATCGATGTGCTAGTAGCAGGCGTTGGTACAGGCGGTACAATCACAGGTACAAGCCGTTACATTAAAGGTGAGAAAGGTAAAGCGATCACTTCTGTTGCTGTAGAACCTGCAGAATCACCAGTAATCGCGCAAGCGCTAGCAGGCGAAGAAATTCAACCAGCGCCACATAAAATCCAAGGTATCGGTGCAGGTTTCATTCCTGGAAACCTAGATTTGGACATTATCGACCGAGTTGAGCCAGTGACTTCTGAAGAAGCAATTGAGATGGCTCGTCGACTAATGGAAGAGGAAGGCATCCTTGCAGGCATCTCTTCAGGCGCTGCTGTCGTTGCTGCGAACCGAATTGCAGAACTACCTGAATTTGAAGGAAAAACCATCGTGACAATTCTGCCAAGCTCAGGTGAACGTTACCTAAGTACGGCACTATTTGCTGGTATCTTTACCGAAAAAGAGAACCAACAATAATATGTGGTCAAATCAATTTTTCGTCTAAAAAAGCCCCGTTCAGGGGCTTTTTTGTTGATCCCTGCCCTACCTTTGGTAATATCAGGGTGTTTTATTTCTAGCTTCAAAATAAAGAAGCAGAACACAAAAAGGTTTCAAAGTAATTGCGCACGCAAACAGTTGCGTAGTTACCAAACTTTTGACTAGTATCAGAACTGACACGCTTTGAACTCTCCCGTGCTAGCGCACAAGATATAAAGCAGTTAAGCTAAATCTAGTCACAAACTAACAAAAAAATACATTTATTGGGGTATATCACATGTACGAGAAGCAAGTAGAAATCACAGCAGAAAACGGTCTTCACACTCGTCCAGCTGCACAGTTCGTTAAAGAAGCTAAAGCATTCGACGCGGACATCACTGTGACTTCTAACGGTAAAAGCGCTAGCGCTAAGAGCCTATTCAAACTACAAACACTAGGCCTAGTAAAAGGTACTCTTGTTACTATTTCTGCTGAAGGCCCACAAGCTCAGCAAGCTGTAGACCACCTAGTTGCTCTAATGGACCAACTACACTAATCCGGTCTCCTACTCCAGAAGCCATTTTGTGAAAGCAAAATGGCTTCGTTGGAAATAGGCTCAAAACTAAGCTAAAACTATTCGTTAGCGCACCCATTATTCTCCCGTTTTATAAAGTTGACCAAACTTAAGGTAAGGCTATGATTTCAGGCATCCTAGCATCTCCTGGTATTGCAATCGGTAAAGCACTACTACTTCAAGAAGATGAAATTGTCCTAAACACAAACACTATTTCTGATGATCAAGTAGAAGCAGAAGTTGCACGTTTCTTTGACGCTCGTAACAAATCTGCAGCTCAGCTAGAAACTATCAAGCAAAAAGCGCTTGAAACTTTTGGCGAAGAAAAAGAAGCGATCTTTGAAGGTCATATCATGCTTCTTGAAGACGAAGAGCTAGAAGAGGAAATCCTAGCACTTATCAAAAACGACAAGATGACTGCTGATCACGCTATCCACTCAGTGATCGAAGAGCAAGCATGTGCTCTTGAGTCTCTAGATGACGAATACCTAAAAGAACGTGCAACTGACATCCGTGATATCGGTTCTCGTTTCGTGAAGAACGCACTAGGCATCAACATCGTTTCGCTAAGCGACATCAATGAAGAAGTTATCCTAGTTGCTTACGACCTAACGCCATCTGAAACAGCGCAAATCAATCTAGACTACGTGCTGGGTTTTGCTTGTGACATCGGTGGTCGTACTTCACACACTTCTATCATGGCTCGCTCTCTTGAGCTTCCTGCTATCGTTGGTACTAACGACATCACTAAGAAAGTTAAGAATGGCGACATGCTGATTCTTGACGCGATGAACAACAAGATCGTTGTTAATCCATCAGAAGCTGAAGTAGAAGAAGCGAAAGCAGTTAAAGCTGCATTCCTAGCTGAGAAAGAAGAGCTAGCAAAACTTAAAGACCTACACGCAGAAACAACAGATGGTCACCGCGTAGAAGTTTGCGGCAACATCGGTACAGTGAAAGACTGTGACGGTATCATCCGTAACGGTGGTGAAGGCGTTGGTCTGTACCGTACTGAATTCCTATTTATGGACCGTACTGCACTACCAACTGAAGAAGAACAGTACCAAGCGTACAAAGAAGTTGCAGAAGCAATGAACGGTCAAGCTGTGATCATCCGTACTATGGATATCGGCGGCGATAAAGATCTACCATACATGGATCTACCTCAAGAGATGAACCCGTTCCTAGGTTGGCGTGCAGTACGTATCAGCTTGGATCGTCGTGAAATCCTTCGTGATCAACTACGTGGCATCCTACGTGCGTCTGCACACGGTAAGCTACGTATCATGTTCCCAATGATCATCTCTGTTGAAGAAATCCGCGAGCTTAAGAACGCAATCGAAGAGTACAAAGCAGAGCTACGTGCTGAAGGTCTTGCATTCGACGAAAACATCGAAATCGGTGTAATGGTTGAAACACCTGCAGCAGCAGCGATCGCACACCACCTAGCGAAGGAAGTATCTTTCTTCTCTATCGGTACAAACGACCTTACTCAGTACACTCTAGCGGTAGACCGTGGTAACGAGATGATCTCCCATCTTTACAACCCACTATCACCAGCTGTACTAACAGTGATCAAGCAAGTTATCGACGCTTCTCACGCTGAAGGTAAGTGGACTGGTATGTGTGGTGAGCTTGCAGGCGATGAGCGTGCAACACTTCTACTTCTAGGTATGGGTCTGGATGAGTTCTCAATGAGCGGTATCTCTATCCCTAAAGTGAAGAAAGTTATTCGTAACTCTAACTTCGCAGAAGTGAAAGCAATGGCTGAAGAAGCGCTTTCTCTACCTACTGCAGCAGAAATTGAAGCAGTAGTTGAAAAGTTCATTGCTGAGAAAACTCAATAATCAGTAGTACCAAGTTATTCAATACTTAATGGCCATTAGACGGCGAAAAAAGTCGTCTAATGGGCTATATTGGTATACTATAATTCGACAGAATAAAACCAAACCTTAGGAGCATGACACAATGGGTCTGTTTGACAAACTTAAGAAGCTTGTATCTGATGACAGCGCTGACGCTGGTGCAATCGAAATCATCGCACCACTATCTGGTGAAATCGTAAACATTGAAGATGTGCCAGATGTTGTTTTCGCTGAGAAAATCGTTGGTGACGGTATTGCTATCAAGCCAGCAGGCAACAAAATGGTAGCTCCTGTAAACGGTACTATCGGTAAGATCTTCGAAACTAACCACGCATTCTCTATCGAGTCTGACGACGGTGTTGAGCTTTTCGTTCACTTCGGTATCGATACAGTTGAACTTAAAGGCGAAGGCTTCACGCGTATCGCAGAAGAAGGTCAAACTGTTAAAGCTGGCGACACTGTAATTGAATTCGATCTAGCTCTTCTAGAAGAGAAAGCGAAGTCAACACTAACTCCAGTTGTTATCTCTAACATGGACGAAATCAAAGAGCTGAACAAGCTTTCTGGTTCTGTAACTGTTGGTGAAACTCCAGTTCTACGTGTAACTAAGTAATTTTTACTTATCCGAACACGAAAAAACGCTGCCAATGGCAGCGTTTTTTATTATCTGACTTTTTTCTGACCGATGCGCATCGCTGAAACACGTTCAACTGAGCAAGCCTAGTGCTGAGCTCGGCCTTTGCTTCGCTTGAGCGAGTAATGCAGTTGTCGCATCCTGCAGCACCTGCGAGCGCACCATTACTGTCGACTCCCGAGCAAAGTCTGTATCTCGAATTCGCCCTTTGGATTCCGAAACACTCCGGTTAATGGTGTTTAAATTATCGATCGTGCCACTCACACGATTCTGAAATCCACCGATTTCACTGCGATGAGAATCAACATACTTTATCGCCGCATCCACCACACCAATGGCAAGCTGAGCGCCTCCTACTGTCGACATATCGAGATCATCAACGGTCACCAACTCACCGGAACCTATATCCATCTCATCGACAAGATTGCCTTTCCATGTGACGCCTTCTGGCGCATTCAGTGTCGAGGTAAAAAACTGCAATTGATGATCTTGCGTTACAGAAGCATCGACTAACGATTGCTGGGCATTAATGTAGGTTGCCACTTCTTCAAGGCTATCGCCTACTTTGAGTGTTAATGCTTTAGATTGTGTTTGGCCTTCATTGTCTTGATATTCAAACGCGAACTGTTGGTTATCTCTTGTTACGCGCCAGTCTTTGTCTAAACTGTCACCCAGATAATGTTGTCCGCCCATTTCAGGTATGTGCGTACGCATGTTTCTGAGCGTCAATGATATAGAGTTCGCATTGGCGCCAATATGAAAACTCTGAGAACCATAAGAGCCATTGAAGAGGTTTTTATCCGCGAATGTCGTCGTGATTGCCACACGATCCAATTCATCTTGTAGTGCAATCACTTCTTGTTGAAGACTTGTACGATCATCCTGTTCATGGCTGCCATTTGCGGCCTGAAGCCCGAGAGAGCGTAGCCGTTGCAGAATATCACTGCTCTCATGCAACGCGCCTTCTGCGGTTTGAGCGACCGAATAGGCATCGTGAGCATTCCTTAAGGCAACATCAATCCCTCTCGTTTGAACATGGAGAGTATTCGATATTTGTAGGCCAGCAGCATCGTCGCTTGCTGAGTTAATCCGATATCCCGAAGACAGGTTTCTCTGTGACTCAACGTTTTGATCGGCTGCTTGGCTAAGATGTCGCTGCGTCATCATCGCGGCAACATTGGTATTTAAAGAGACCATCTAATCGATATGAATGCCTTGTCGAACATCCTGTTAGGACGCATCTAAATCGGTATAGCCGATAAGCAAAAAGCCAGGGATGAGCCTGGCTTTTGTATCTTGTCGTATTAGGTAGATTAACCTAGAAGACTTAGCGCTGAGTTTGGCGCTTGTTTCGCTTGCGCAAGGATTGAGCTTGACGCTTGCGATAGAATTTGTGACTTGGTCATTGCCGTCGTTTCTTTCGCGAAGTCGGTATCTTT
>NZ_JYOQ01000125.1:0-399 GCF_000960545.1 Vibrio sp. S457-15
CATCATAAGTCATGCCGTAAACACGTTCACGACCGTCATCAATATCTAAATCCAAACCGAGGTTTTCAGCTTCTGCTTTGTACCATTTGCTAAAGCAGTTACGCCAGAAGACCGCAAGGCTCATCAGGCCGATGTTTTGCACATCTTTGTATGCATCTAAATGCGCCAATAAACGACGAAATGTAGCTGCGTCTAACTTGTCTTGTTCTTCTTGAGTCAGATTTTTATATTTGAATTCAGCCACTTTACGTTCCTTCTCTCTTATTTGATTGGCTTTCGTCACCATATCCAGTTAGTCCTCTTTCATAAGTAGGAAGTATGCTTTAGCGCAACAATTCCCATTCGAAAATCACTACCTTTGAACAAAAACTGATATGGTAAGCGCCATCTATCTTATTG
>NZ_JYOQ01000126.1:0-101396 GCF_000960545.1 Vibrio sp. S457-15
TTTAAAGTTTTGTTCGGCTCAATGAATACTGAACATTACATAAAGTAATGTTTGAATTGACTGTGCTGAATCCGAAGATTCAATGGTCACTTCGTTTCATTGAAACCTAATTTGATACCGAAGTATCGAATTGGATTATCATCAACGAGTGCCCACACAGATTGATAGGTCTATATTGTTAAAGAGCTTGCTTTTCGAGAAGTTTTTCTCTCAAAGCGGAGGTGCATTCTAGCGATTTGGTTGTTAGTGTCAAACACTTTTTTCAACTAATTTTTCGTAGAAGCTTTTTACCTCTCCGACCCTGCTGAAGCCTTATCGCGTCTGCCGTGTCGGTGGATGCGCATTATAGGGAGAAGAATTTCTTTAGCAATACTAAAAATGCATTTTTTCTAAAAAAACATGCCAAATGGACACTTTCCACTCAACATCTAAATTCACCTCAATTAACACCCAGCATTTCTACAGAATACTCACAAAAAACTGTGGATAACTACTCATCACTGTCGAAGAAATAGGATATTCGCGAGCGTGGGTTTAGGTACTCTTTTATCTTATCTGGCAATTTAGATGGATGAATCGCATTTACGATCCTCAAATCTTTCGATGCAAGCTCAATGATGGGAGCTTGAGTTCTTGGCACTGATGGGTCGTAAACCAGAACATTTGGAAATAGCAGGTTTGAAGCGTTCACTGAGATGACCAATCCCACCATATTATTAGATAACTGAACAACCGTGCCAGGAGGGAAGACGCCCATGAACTTGATCAGAATATTAAGGTTTTCTTCTTTATATAGGTGTTTACAGTTTTTATATAAATGAGAAAGGGCGGTGTATGGGATTTTCTGTTCTGATGCGATCGGTGTATGGCACAAATTATCAAATGCATTTGCCACTATGACAATTTGAGCCAATTCATCAATTTCATCCCCTTTAAGACCCTCAGGATAACCGGAGCCATCTCTTAACTCATGATGCTGAGCAATCACGGTTTTAGCTGGTTCTGGAAAACCTTCGATCTGATTCGCGAGATCCAAACCATATTTAGTATGTAACTTTAGGTAGTTGGTTTCTGGCTCGGTTAATGGCACTTGCTTTCTTAATATAGCGGTAGGGATTTTGATCTTACCCATATCATGAAACAGAGCAGCGAAAGAGAGCTCTTTTAATTGCTTGGCAGAATACCCTTTCGCACGCCCAATCATCATGGCAATAACCGCAACGTTTAGAGAATGGAAATAGATATCTTCAAATTCGTTTTTGCCATTCATTAGATGAAGCGTGACGTTATCATCGCACATCAACTTCTCAACAATGTCTTCTATTAACAGTTGAGCTTCATCGACAGCGGCAGTTGGGCGGTTACGAATTTTCGTCATGACTGATCGCATCCGTGCAAGTGAGCGTTCAAACTCTTTCTCACACTGAATCACTCGTCGACGATATGCACTGAGCTTTTCAATTCGTTTCTGTTTTTCTTGCCACAGTTTTTGCGTTTCTAGATCCAACGATTCATTGCTTGTTGTGCTGTCCGTTTGGATTTGATTAACGGGCAATGGTGCGGTGTCGCTTTGTTCTGGATTAAAGTATACGAACTTCACACCGAGATGACGAATCATCTCGATCTGTTCCTGGTCTTTAATTTTAAAGCTATTGAGTAGGAAGGGGTGATCGTTCCACTTTAGCGGAAGGCGGATATGTAATCCCGGCTGAATACGATCCACTGTAAGTTTAATTGCTGCCACTTTTTCACTACTATTAAGTTTTCACGATAAACCAAGAATAGTAGTAGATTCTGTAAATAAATTCATCAATAAGAACTCACAAGTGCGAGTCATTCGCGTTAAGGACCAATGTGTTGTTCATAATTTGAATCAAGCTCATACCTGAGTATCAATCAGAGTCTTGTTTTAATACTCGATCCGCATGACGCAGTTTTAGCTTGGCTTCGAAGACAGGTTTTTCTATGTGTTCCTGTTTTTTTACTAACCCCATTAACGTTTGCACAGCTGCTCGCGCCATATCACTAATAGGGAAATGCACCGCAGATACCGTCGGGTACAAACTTTCACATAGGTCTACACTGTCAAAACTGGTCAAAGAGATTTGCTCCGGCACCGAAATTTTATGCTCATGAAGATATTGCATCGCCCCAACCGTCATTTCTTCGCTGCATGAAAATACTGCGGTTACCTCTGGGTGACGTTTCAAAATGGAAGCCATCGCATCATAACCGCTTTGTCTGCCGTAATTCCCTTCTTCACACCAACTTTCATCAATGTCGATGCCCGCTGTTTTCATTGCATCAACATAGCCAAGCTTTCTGAGCAAACTATTGTGACGTAGGGATGGCCCGGTAATACAGCCAATGTTTTTATGGCCACCAGCGATTAAGTGCTCAACAGCGATACGACTTGCATGGTGGTGATTAAACGTAATGCAGCGCTCTTCAATCCCTTCAACATAACGATCGAGAAGCACAAAAGGCGTAGGAAGTTTTGCTAACTCACGTAGATCATCATCGGATAAATAGCGACTATGCAGAACATAGCCATCGCAACGAAGATCGTTGAAACGCTGAATCGCTTCTTTCTCTCCTTCAGCAGAATGATGGCCTTGCGCAGTGATGAGAAACTTCTTATGAATGTCTAATTCTGTTTGCACTTGCTCCATCATTTCACCGAAAAATCCACCGGTGTAATAAGTCACCAACAAACCGACCATATTACTTGACGATGTTGCAAGAGAACGGGCGATCGCACTTGGACGGTAATTCAATTGCGCCATGGCTTGTTCTACTTTTTTTCTAGTTTCTTCACGAAACTTTCCTTCCCCATTAATGATGCGAGAAACGGTAGAACGATTTACACCGGCGAGTTCGGCGACATCTTTAATCCTTGCCATAATGCTAATGAATCCAACTGCTAATAAATAATGAATGTTTTTATTCGAAAAATGGCTGCCAGCAATTCGTAAGGTGACTATAGGGGTCGAATCTGGCAGCCTTAATCATACACCTACAACTTGGCTGGTAGAAACGAGTGCGGAGTAATCCGTGACGGCTATACCATGCTGCGCCAATTGCTCTTTTAGAATGGGAGATGTGAGCACTTGTAGCTCTAACTCTCTTTGCAGAGCATAGCCACTTTTCATAATAAGGGGCTGGTCGGCATAAGCAGGATGACACATCACCTCTACCACATCGTAATTCTCTTTTAAGCTCAAAAGGTGTTGCATTAATCCGTCCAAACTTACCTTTTGATCGTAAAACTCATCGGTAAAGAAATAGCTTGTCGTCATTGGTTGGTGACAGATACCACTCCCGCGAAGTGGCACGCGGTGCTCTTTCGCGAGTTTCTGAACAATAGGAAGAATCTGGGGATGCGTATGAGCATGATGATGACTATCAAGGTGGCTGAGCGTTAGTCCAAGTGACAAGAAGTGATCAATTTGAGCTTTAGCTTCATCGTAAACCGCTTGAGCTTCAAAATCTTGCTTGTTCCACAATTCACTGTATTTGACGAAATGCGTTCTACCATTGGTTAAGTTTGGGTGCTCCGTGAGAGGAGCACCTGCTGTAAACCGTAGATGTACGCCAATTTTTAAGTCTGGATTTTGATGAGCTAACTCGATTGCATTCTGCTCGGCATCCATCCCTACCATCATAGTAGTCGATTTCACGACACCATCTTGATGGGACTTTACAATGCCGTTATTAACACCTTGAGTCAGACCAAAATCGTCCGCATTAAAAATGACTTTCATTGACGCTCTTCCTTAGTATTACAACGCTGTAAGTTTAAATTGAGGCAAATAAGGCGCATTAACCGCTAACAGCTCATCCAATATCGCTTTCGCTCGACCAATGTCTGGCACCAAAGGATTATTCGTTAATGCCATTAATGCTTTGTCGTAGTTACCTTCAACAGCGGCTTCTATCGTCAACTGCTCATAAGCTTTCACTTGATGCAGTAGTCCTTTGATGTTGTTTGATAGCTCACCAACAGCAAGTGGTTTTGCTCCCCAACTACCAATCACTGCACTGCATTCAATCACGGCGTCATCCGGTAGACCATTGATCGCGCCGTTGTTTAAGACGTTTACGACATGAATGCTGTTACGGTTGTTATAAATAGAGTCGACGAGATTGAGTGACGCATCTGAGTAATACGCTCCCCCTCGCTCTTCCAACTCTTTCGGTTTGTGGTCTAAGTTCGGATCTTGATAGAGCTTAAACAATGCGTTTTCGGTTTCCATGACTTGCTCTGCGCGAGTCCCTTTTTCACCTGCGCTCTGCTTTTCTTCTGCCAACATAGCGTCTGTTTGGTAAAAATAGCGATGATAAGGACAAGGAATCGCACCGAGCGCTTTTAGAAATGCCGGATCCCACGGTTCTTCCCAAATGTTCTTCATACTGAAGTTAGCGCCATCTCCGACTTTCTCTAAGACGGTTTGAGTGATGTCTTCGCCTTTCAGCCACGCTTTGTGTACCCAGACCAGATGATTTAGACCTGCAAACTCCAACTGTAGCTCTTTAGGCTCGCAATCCATCATCTCTACAATCATCATTTCCATTGAGACGGGTACATTACATAAGCCGATACTTTTGACTTTAGTATGCTTACTCACCGCTTCTGAGACTAGACCAGCAGGGTTCGTAAAGTTGAGCATCCAAGCGTTTGGCGCCAACTCTTCAATGTCTTTACAGATATCAAGAATGACCGGAATGGTTCTCAGTGCTTTAGCAAATCCGCCAGGGCCTGTGGTTTCTTGTCCGATCACATCGTATTTGATAGGAATTCTTTCATCGTTTGCTCGAGCAGCAAGCCCGCCAACACGGAATTGAGTCATGACAAAGTCAGCGCCTTTGATCGCAGCACGGCGGTCAAAATCCGCTTTAATTTCAATATCCGCGCCCGCTTTATCGACCATCCGCTGAGCCAAGCCTCTGATGATTTCTAGCTTTTCCGCGCCGGATTCTATGTCCACAAAGTGAATCTGTTTAACTGGCAAGTAATCCAAGCGTTTGATTACCCCTTCAACCAATTCCGGGGTATAGCTACTGCCACCACCAATAATGGCAAGTTTGATCGCCTCTCTAGACATAATGATTTCCTTACTTATTCGCGAGTTGCTTGTTCAAAGCGACAATCTCAACAGCCATTTCTTGCGCTAGAATCGTTGTCATTAAATGATCTTGAGCGTGCACCATAACCAGAGTCATCGGCACTTTGCCTTCCCCCTGATCTTCTTCGATCAATTGCGTCTGAATTAAATGCGCCTTGTTAATGCACTCTCTGGCTTGCAACAATTTCTCTTCTGCTGCTTCAAATTTTTGCTCTCTCGCCAAACGAAGTGCTTCATAACTTAAACTTCTGGCTTCACCCGCATTACAGATGATTTCCATTACAACCAGTTCTTGTTCCATTTTCTCTCTCCAGAAATATGGGCTGCTTGGTAAAACAGCCCATTCATAATTAAGCGGTTACGCCTTCACCAGCAGGTTGTTCTGCCTGTTTCGTTTCTTTGGTTGTTGGTAGTTCTTGCTCAAGCATTTGCTTCTCAAACATTTTGAAGAATGGGAAGTAGATAAGAAGGTCAAGAATCAACAGACCCACTACGAGCAGTACCGGAGAAAACGTCCAGCCGCTTCCCCAAGACGCACCAATAATTGCCGGCGTCGTCCATGGCGTAGTAGCCACCCCCATACCTACGAAGCCAAGATGCACAGCAAAGTAAGCAATCGTTGCGTTAATTACTGGAGCAAAAACAAATGGGATGAACAATGTTGGGTTCATTACGATTGGGCTACCAAAAATCACTGGTTCATTAATTTGGAAGAAGCCAGGAACCGCACTCATTCGGCCGATACTCTTTAAGTGAACAGATCGGCTAAATGACATGAGTAGCACCAAAGCTAACGTCGCACCAGAACCACCAATGAAGATATAGAAATCCCAGAACGGCTGAGTGAAGATATTCGGAACAGGCTGCCCAGCAACAAATGCGTCGATGTTTCCACTGATGTTTGTTAGGAAAATTGGCGATAGAAGGCCAACCACAATCGCGGCACCATGAATCCCTGCAAACCAAAGTAATTGACACATGAGTAGTGCACCAATGATGGCAGGCAAAGTATTTGATGCGCTGATTAATGGCTTGAACATCGCCATAACTGCATCAGGAATCAACATGTCGTATTGGGTTTGAACGAAGATGCTTAATGGATAAAGCGTGACAAACACAGCTAGAACAGGCAGTAACACCTCGAAAGAACGCGCGATCGCAGGTGGCACCTGCTCTGGCATGCGAATCGTGATGTTGTGCTTTTTCATAAATCGATACAGCTCAACAGCAAAGAAGGCACACATTACTGCAGTGAAGATCCCTGTACCGCCCATGTGTTTCATCGCTAACGAGCCATCTTGAGCTGGTGCAGCCACCAGCAAGAAACACATTAAAGATAAAACCGCGCTAGTGATCCCATCCATTTTGTACGCTTTCGCCAGACTGTAGGCGACACCGAGCGACACAAAGATGGTCATGATCCCCATCGACATATTGAAAGGCATCATAATGGTGTCAAAGTGAGTGGTAGCAAAGTCGAGCCAAAGACGACCAAAGGTAAACGTCGTATCTTCAGCAAATGGTGGAAATGCAAAAATCAAAATGAAACTGCCCACGATGATAAACGGCATAGCGACAATAAAACCATCTCTCATTGCGCGAACGTGGGGTTGATTACCCACTTTTGCAGCGATAGGGGCTATATGCTTTTCGACTGTTCCTATAATCGCGTCATAAAGCTTCATAGAGTCCATCCTTATTTCAGACAAAATAATCCCGCATCAAATATTTATATTTGATGAACAATTTTCTTTTATTTCAAATTATTGGCTTAGTTAATTAATTCTAATGCTTGTTCTAGAACTTCGTCCCCTTTCATCATTCCATATGCTTGGGGAGATATCGCATCGATATTTTTTCCGTACTCTTGCGCTGTTTTTCTTAACTCTTCCAGTTGAAAACGTACCTGAGGACCTAGTAAACAAACGTCATACTCTTTAATCGCCTCTTCAAATGCATTCACTGACATCGCATCAATTTTGCATTCAATTCCTTTAATTTCAGCAGCTTGCTCCATTTTTTTAACAAGCATACTGGTCGACATCCCTGCGCTACAGCATAAAAGGATCTTTTTCATAGCCTTACTCCCGTTGTGTAAATTTCAACCTGCAAAAACTGTAGCAAAAATAATCAGCACAAAAAAGCGCAACCGGTTGCGTTATTCGTGAACAGAATCTCACTTTAGAAAATAAGGTCTATTTTTTAATAATTATTTAGGTCTAGGATAAAAGTCAGAGAATTAAGGAAGATTACGAATTTACATTTACAACTATCAATATATTACTACTGACAACGTCATTATTAATTTCGAAAAGGAATCGAAAATGAAATTAAATAAACTAGCTATTGCAACGCTTGTAAGTGCCGCTCTATCTCAATATGCATTTGCCCAAACTGACACCAAAGGAACCATTTATCTGACGTTTGATGATGGCCCAATCAACGCCTCAATTGACGTCATAAATGTGCTAAATCAAGAAGAAGTAAAAGCGACGTTTTACTTTAATGCGTGGCATCTAGATGGTATTGGTGATGAAAACGAAGACAGAGCGTTAGAGGCACTAAAACTGGCGTTGGATAGCGGCCACATCGTCGCAAACCACAGTTATGACCATATGGTTCACAACTGTGTTGAAGAATTTGGCCCAAACAGTGCGGCAGAATGTAATGCAACGGGTGATCACCAGATCAACTCTTATCAAGATCCAGCCTACGATGCCTCGATGTTTGCAGAAAACTTGTCAGTACTAGAAAAATATTTGCCGAACATTACGAGCTACCCAAACTATAAAGCGAATGAGTTTGCTCGTTTGCCGTATACCAATGGTTGGCGCGTCACTAAAGACTTCAAAGCAGACGGCTTATGTGCCACGTCCGATGATCTAAAACCTTGGGAGCCTGGCTATTCATGTGATACGGCAAACCCATCCAACAGTGTAAAAGCAGCCATCGCGGTTCAAAATATCCTAGCGAATAATGGCTATCAAACTCACGGTTGGGATGTGGATTGGGCCCCTGAAAACTGGGGCATTGCGATGCCAGCAAACAGCCTTACAGAAGCTGAACCATTCCTTGGGTATGTCGACTCCGCGCTAAATACTTGTGCACCTACGACAATTAACCCTATCAACTCCAAAGCGCAAGAGTTCCCATGTGGTACACCTTTGCATGCTGATAAAGTTATTGTGCTAACTCACGAGTTCCTGTTTGAAGACGGTAAACGTGGCATGGGTGCAACTCAAAACCTACCGAAGCTCGCGAAGTTTATCCAGCTAGCCAAACAGGCTGGTTATGTCTTCGATACCATGGATAACTACACACCGAACTGGCAAGTTGGTAACAACTACAGCGCCGGCGACTACGTTCTACACCTCGGTACGGTATATCAAGCAGTAACAAGCCATACAGCGCAACAAGATTGGGCGCCATCACCAACATCTAGCTTGTGGACGAATGCGGATCCAGCAACTAATTGGACTCAGAATGTTTCATACAAACAAGGCGATGTGGTGACTTATCAAGGTTTGCGTTACCTAGTTAATGTACCGCACGTATCTCAAGCAGACTGGACTCCGAACTCACAGAACACCTTGTTCACAGCTCTATAAGCTGTTCCCTACTATCATCATGTAGTAGTTTGCGCGAGGCATACCCCTCGCGCTTTTTTCTTTTGAAACGCGGCAAATCGGTATTCAACTCGAATCTCCAAACACACGTAAATCTAAGCACATAAACACCCCAAACGACGAAAGGCCGCTATAAAAGCGACCTTTCTATATATGGTACTGATAAGTGAGGTGACTGGACTTGCATCCAACTGGGCAGGCACTCCTGACACCACGCTGGATTTGAATTAACAAACGCCAGAAACAACAAAGCCCCGACTTTCGTCGAGGCTCTGTCTTGGAATATGGTACCGGTGGGCGGACTTGAACCGCCACGCCCGAAGGCAACGGATTTTGAATCCGTCGTGTATACCAATTTCACCACACCGGCATCTCTGGGCTATTGCCCTTTGATGGTTGGCATTATACGGAAGCTTTTGACCTGCGCAAGCAGAAAAACCTTAAATAACTATCGTTTGCTGATAATTTCGCCACAAAGTGTGACAAAGCTAAGCTCAGAGGAAAAAATCAAATTCATCTTCACAAAAAAATCGCGCAAAATTCTCTAGTTCAGAAAAGATTTACTGTCGATTCACTGTAATATCAGAAACGTAGCCGTTGCCAATGTTAGCTAGCGAACCATGTATCATTAATGCTGCTTCTTCTGCGCTCATAAAGCTACTCGTATCCAAGCTCTTACCACTGGTTTCCCAAAACTCCGTCGCCATTCCTCCCGGATACACGGCAATAATCTTCATTGGCTTACCTTTCAGCTCCAGACGAACCGATTCAATCAATCCTTTGACTGCCCATTTCACAGCGCAATATGTGGATTCTTGAGCTTTGGGCTGCTGAGCCGCAGTAGACATGATCATCACTACATTAACAGGCTGATCCTTGTATCGCTTAACCAACTCCCGAAGCACGTTAATCGCTGAGCTGAGATTGTTCTCTATTAAGGTTTGAATCTGATCTGGATCTTGCTTTTCTAACGGCCCAAAGTATCCACTGCCTGCACTGTGAACCACCGTGCTCGGAATAGAATCTAACTGTTCAAACAATTGTTCTACTTCTTGATGGGACGCGAGATCACAAGCTCGATAGCCAACATTGTTCGATAAACAGTTTGTGACTGTAGAGAGCTTACTCTCACTTCGGCCAGTCAGATAAGTGGCTTTCCCTTCCGCATCATAAAGCTTGGCCAACTCCGCCCCTAAGCCGCTACTTGCACCTGTGATTACAATCATTTTCTACCTCGTTCGTAAAAGTGCTTTCTAATGTGTGTACCAATTAAGGTAACGGAATATAGGCTGATTCACATCTTACGAACGCCATTCTTTGAAGCAGCAAGACTTTCTGATTTTAACGCTCGTTAACTTCTAAATATGCCCAATAGTTTTCAAAACTATCCAATGGTTCGGATACCAGTACCTTGATCACGAAGCCCATCAAGCACAAAGAGAACCCGGAAATTTCACCTATGCTTAAACAAAGAATAACGTTTTGAATTTCCTATCGACTTTCTCACTAAAGATAAGAGGCACATGAGAATGACCGGCTCCAAATGGCAGTGGCTGCTTAAACAAATGACACGCAAACTGTGGGTTCGAACATCACTTTTTGCCTTACTTGCTGTTGTAACCGCCCTGATCTCTATTGTTTTAAATAAATTTATTACCCTGCCTCCCACCATCAATGTCAGTAATGAGCTGCTGAATAACATATTGAATATTCTCGCGACGTCGATGCTGGCGGTGACGACGTTTTCACTCAACATTATGGTTTCAGCGTACAGCGCGGCCAGTGCAGGGGTCACTCCTAGAGCTACCAAGCTATTGATGGAAGACAGCACAACGCAAAATGCTCTGGCGACTTTTCTTGGCTCATTCTTGTTTAGTTTGGTAGGCATCATCGCACTTGGCATTGGCGCCTATCACGAGCAGGCACAGATCTATTTGTTCATCGTAACCATGGTGGTGATCATTATGATCATCCTGACTCTACTTCGCTGGATTCAGCACCTATCTGTACTTGGTAGAGTCTCGGAAACCACCTCAAATGTGGAACAAGCACTATTAAGTGCGATTCGAAAACGAGGCTGTGAGCCTTGGCTGGGTGCATTTCCTTGGAGTCATCCAGAACACAAGCCGAGAGGAAGCAAACCGATTGTCAGCCAAGAAATTGGTTACTTACAACATATTGATATGCACCATCTAGATAGTATTGCTAAAGCCTCTCAATCCACTATCTATATTGAGAGGCAGCCAGGGAGTTTTGTTTATCTTGGTCAACCATTGGCTTGGATCTGTGGCGAATTAGCAGAAGAAAGTGAGGTAACGGCAGCGTTCACGATCCGAACTGAGCGATCCTATGACCAAGATCCTCGCTTTGGCTTAGTTGTACTTGCAGAAATAGCCTCTAGGGCCCTCTCTCCTGCCGTTAATGATAATGGTACTGCGATTGATGTTCTGGGACGTTCGATTCGGGCGCTTTCACTTTGGGGAGAACTTATTAGCCAACAGCCGACCAAAACTCGCTTCCCAAGATTGTTTGTGCCCTCGTTAAACTGCCAAGATTTATTCGATGATGTCTTTTTGCCGATAGCTCATGATGGGGCAGCTCAACTGCAAGTTCAGGTTCGCCTGCAAAAGGCATTACTAGCCCTGTCTAGTATGTATCCCAAGCTGTTTAGCTCTCCAGCAACCAAGCTGTCAGAGAAAGCATTAGAACTCACGTTGACCCAACATTTTACTGAAGATGAAAAGCATCAACTTGCGCAACTTTCGAACCAGGTAACTGATCCCAAAACACGGCGCTGACGATCCATTCAATCAGCAGCGTTTTAAGCACACGCCTCAAACATGCGTATGCGTAGCCATCATCCTTCGTGAAAAGTCTCTTAGATTTGGCCGTAATTGGAGAGTCTGTGCGTCAGCTCTCTTTTCACAGACAGGCGGAATCTATATCCTGACGCACAATTTTTAAGGTAAGTGATGGAATTATGACTACTTCTACAACTCTTCCACCAGCGGGATTTTTCCGTCGATTGGCCGCTTTGTTTTATGACACACTAATTGTCTTAGCCATTGAGATGATGGCGGCGGGTGTCGTAATAGCAGTGGTGTTTGCTTTGAATGCAGCAGGCTTGCTGAGCTACGGAGAATATGTGGATGCCGCAGATATGTTAGGGAAACACCCGGTGTTGAGTCCGATATTCACACTTTATCTGGCGGTAGTCTGGATTTACTTCTTCGTCTTTTTCTGGACGCGAGCAGGTCAAACCCTAGGCATGCGCGCTTGGAAAATACAAATTCGAAACGCGAAAGACGGCGCTCCAATTACGGCTACTCAAGCATTAATCCGCCTTGCGACATCAGGCTTTGGTCTTGCGAACTTAACCGTGCCAATTGACCCGCAAAAACGTGGTTTCCACGATATATGGGCAAAAACTGAAGTGGTGTTTTTGCCAAAAGCAAAATAAATCGCAGAGAAACAAAAAAGGAAGGCATAGCGCCTTCCTTTTTCTTTGATTATAGCTTTCTTCTCAGCAACGCCACCGCAATCGCCAAAAAAGCTAAGCTCGGGGCTAAGGCACCAAATATCGGCGGTATGCCATACACCAGAGTCAATGGCCCGAAGAACTCACTGGAGATATAGAAAGTGAAACCAGCCACAACGCCAGATAAAACTCTCGCCCCCATTGTTACACTTCGCAACGGACCAAAGACGAAAGACAACGCCATCAGCATCATTACGGCAATCGACAAAGGCTGCGTCAGTTTACGCCAAAATGCGAGTTCGTAACGTGAAGCATCTTGCTCTGATGCTTTCAAATACGTCACGTAATCATACAAACCGCTCAGAGAGAGCTCTTCTGGTTTTACTGTCACCACGGCTAGCTTGTCAGGAGCCAACGACGTGTGCCATTCCATTTGATCCATCTCTTGTTTGGAAATCACATTTTCGTCTTGCATGTTGGTGATTTGTACGTCACGCATCAACCAATTGTTATCTTGTTGGTAATCCACTTCTTCAGCGAAGATAACTTTTTCTAAGTTCTTGTCATCATCAAAGCGCCACATGTTCAACGCATACAACTTGTCATCTTCCACTTTACCGATGAAGATGAAGTCGTTGGCATCACGAGCCCAAACCCCAGCACGAACCGAAACGATGCTGCCGCCAGACAATGCAAAAGATCGCAAATCACGCGCCATTTTCTGAGCTTCTGGAGCCCCCCATTGACCTAAAGTCATCACGATAAGCATCAATGGAACGGCCGTTTTTAGCACTGACAAACCGATATCCAGCTTGGAGAAACCCGCCGCTTGCATGACCACAAGCTCAGAGCTTGACGCCAGCATACCCAAACCAATCAGCGCACCCAGCAATGCTGCCATTGGGAAAAACATTTCAACGTCACGAGGCACGCTCAACAAAACGAAATACAAAGCGTGCGTCAGGTCATACACACCACGCCCCACTTTTCGTAGCTGTTCCACGTATTTGATGATACCCGATAGGCCAACAAACGTTGCCAGAACCAAGGCTGTGGTAGAAATGATGGTTCTGCCGATGTAAAGGTCTAAGATTTTGAACACAGCTTACGCGAGCCTCTTCTTACGGAATTTTTCTTTCATTCGTCGAGCTGGAACACTGTCCATCATATTGGCCATGATCGCGACAATCAGCAACATCGCATTAATAGGCCACATGCCAATCGCCGCAGGAATCGCACCATCTTCCAATGCCGATTTTGTCGCACTAATCGCAAGGAAGTATGCCAAGTAAATCAGAATCGCCGGGCCCATTTTGGCAAAGCGCCCTTGACGAGGGTTCACCGCAGACAAAGGAATCACAAGCATCGTGAGCAATGGAATACATACAAACAGAGAAATACGCCATTGCAGCTCCGCTTGCGCTTCAGGATCCGGGTGGCCAATCAAATCCGCCGTTGGGTAAGCTTCCCAGTCACGACCTTTCTGTTTGACTTCACGCTGCCCGATCACCCCTTCATATTCATCAAATTTGGTGATCATATACTCCACGCGAGTTGGCACACCTTCATAGCGTGTACCTTCTTGCATCGTAATAACCTGACGGCCATCTGACAGTTCTTTTACTTCACCAGAAGAAGAGAACATCACGCTAGGTAGAACCGAATCTCGTGGACGCATTTGCGCGACAAACACGTTACTAAGCGTACTGTCCTTAATATCGTCAATGAACACCACGGATGAACCGTCTGGCGTACCTTGGAACTGACCCTTTTTAAGTAAGTCGACGCTATTTTCCGCCGCGACTTGTTCGTAAAGGTGCTCCACTCGGTCTTGAGACCAAGGTGATAACCAAAGTGCATTAAACGCAGCCACACCAGAGGTGATCAACGCCAAGTAAAGTGCAGCTTGCACTAGGAACTTGTTGCCGATCCCCGTCGCATTCATCACGACAATTTCGCTTTCTGCATAGAGACGACCAAAAGTGATCAATATGCCGATGTACAAACTCAATGGCAGCATCAATAAACCCATTGCTGGCATGTTCAAACCAACAATAGAGAAAATCAATCCAGCAGGAATATCCCCGTCAGAAGCGTCAGCGAGAACACTGATGAACTTCTGGCTCACAAACACCAAAAAAAGTACGAAAAAAATCGCAAATTGACTCTTGAGTGTTTCGCGGATCAAATATCTAACAATAATCACGCTGAAATTACCTATACAAAACTTGTTTTTTTGGTCGAATCACTATAGTTTCCCGTTGAACCATTTATTTTTTTAAAAATTATAAACTAAATGTTAGTCGCTTAAATCAGCTCTAAATGTAAGCTCGGAGCTAAAATTCAACAAGTAAGCGATCATTATCTAACATTTAGAGCAATTTGTCTTCAGGATGTAGGAGTACGCATGGAGTTCAGTGTTAAAAGTGGCAGTCCAGAGAAACAACGTAGCGCATGTATCGTTGTTGGTGTGTTTGAACCACGTCGCCTTTCTCCAGTAGCCGAGCAACTTGATAAAATCAGTGACGGTTACATCAGTTCACTACTTCGCCGTGGTGATCTAGAGGGTAAACCTGGTCAGATGCTGCTACTGCATCAAGTACCAGGTGTTTTGTCAGAGCGCGTTTTACTTGTCGGTTGCGGTAAGGAACGTGAGCTTGGCGAGCGCCAGTACAAGGAAATCATTCAAAAGACGATCAGCACACTTAACGAAACAGGTTCAATGGAAGCCGTATGTTTCCTAACAGAACTGCACGTTAAAGGTCGCGATACTTACTGGAAAGTTCGCCAGGCAGTAGAAGCGACGAAAGATGGTCTATACACATTCAACCAATTCAAGAGCGTTAAACCTGAAACTCGCCGCCCACTGCGTAAACTTGTTTTCAACGTACCAACGCGTCGTGAATTGAGCCTAGGTGAAAAAGCAATCACCCACGGTCTAGCCATTGCGTCTGGTGTAAAAGCATCGAAAGACCTTGGCAACATGCCACCAAACGTAGCCAACCCAGCTTATCTTGCCTCTCAAGCTCGTCGTCTAGCGGACGATTACGAAAGCGTAACCACCAAGATCATTGGTGAGCAAGAGATGGAAAAACTGGGCATGACATCTTACCTAGCGGTAGGTCGTGGTTCGAAGAACGAATCTATGATGTCTATCATCGAGTACAAGGGTAACCCTGACTCAGATGCAAAACCTATCGTGCTTGTAGGTAAAGGTCTAACCTTCGATTCAGGCGGTATCTCATTGAAACCGGGCGAAGGTATGGATGAGATGAAGTACGACATGTGTGGTGCGGCATCGGTATTCGGTACAATGAAAGCGCTAGCGAAGCTAAACCTACCAATCAATGTAATTGGTGTTCTAGCAGGCTGTGAAAACATGCCAGGCAGCAACGCTTACCGTCCAGGTGACATCCTGACCACAATGTCAGGTCAAACTGTTGAAGTACTAAATACTGACGCAGAGGGCCGTTTGGTTCTGTGTGATGCACTGACTTACGTAGAGCGTTTCGAACCAGACTGTGTTGTTGACGTAGCAACGCTAACAGGCGCTTGTGTTATCGCACTTGGTCACCACATCAGTGGCGTTCTATCGAACCACAACCCACTGGCGCACGAACTTGTAAACGCATCTGAGCAATCAAGTGACCGCGCGTGGCGTCTACCAATGGCGGATGAGTACCACGAACAGTTGAAGAGCCCATTTGCTGATATGGCAAACATTGGTGGTCGCCCTGGTGGCACTATCACTGCGGGTTGTTTCCTGTCTAAGTTTGCGAAAAAGTACAACTGGGCACACATTGATATCGCAGGAACTGCGTGGAAGTCAGGCGCAGCGAAAGGCTCAACGGGCCGTCCTGTCTCAATGCTTGTCCAATTCCTTTTGAACCGCAGCGGCCAAGAGACAGAAGAGTAATTTCTGAACAAAATCGAAAAGGGCCGCAAGGCCCTTTTTTATTACCCCGATTTTCTTCATTGAAAATGGGCTTTAAGATGGTCTTAGGATGAGACCAAGGCAAGTGAGAGAATGATGCAAACTGCGACCTTCTACATCATTAACGAAGAGAGCCCGCAAGCAACGACGGCTGGCTTTGAAGAGTACATCGTTTTTTTGGCGCAGCATTTCGCACGCCAAGGCGCTAAAGTGTACCTAAACTGCCAAGATAAACCGCATGCCGAACAGCTTGCTGAAGCTTTCTGGCAAATTGATGCAGACCAGTTCATGGCACATAATCTCGTTGGCGAAGGACCGAAATACGCCACCAATATTGAAATCGGCCACGATGGTGTGAAACCATCTTGGAATCGTCAACTGGTAATTAATTTGGCGGAAAATGAGACAACCTTTGCGAACAAGTTTGCTCAAGTGGTAGACTTCGTGCCTTGCGAAGAAAAAGCTAAACAGCTCGCAAGGGAAAGATATAAAATTTACCGACAAGCAGGCTACCAGCTGCAAACGATCGAAATTCAATATCCTTAGCAGTCAATCCTTATAGTTAAGCTCTCTCTTTAGAGAGTTCACTTATAGAGATTGACTAAGATTCAACCATCAACGTATCCATTTAAAGAGCGCTATGGAAAAGACATACAACCCAACTTCAATCGAACAAGCTCTGTATCAGACTTGGGAAGAGAAAGGCTACTTTAAGCCACACGGTGACACTACTAAAGAATCATACAGCATCATGATCCCGCCACCGAACGTCACTGGTAGCCTACACATGGGCCACGCGTTCCAAGATACGATCATGGATACGCTTATCCGTTGTGAACGTATGAAGGGTAAAAACACCCTTTGGCAAGTAGGTACTGACCACGCAGGTATCGCTACTCAGATGGTTGTTGAGCGTAAGATCGCAGCAGAAGAAGGCAAAACTAAGCACGATTACGGTCGTGATGCTTTCATCGACAAAATCTGGGAATGGAAAGGCGAATCAGGCGGCACAATCACTAAGCAGCTTCGTCGTCTTGGTGCATCGGTAGACTGGGATCGTGAACGCTTCACGATGGACGATGGTCTTTCTAACGCCGTTCAAGAAGTTTTCGTTCGTCTATACGAAGACGATCTAATCTACCGCGGTAAGCGTCTGGTTAACTGGGATCCTAAGCTACACACCGCAATCTCAGATCTAGAAGTAGAAAACAAAGACACTAAAGGCCACATGTGGCACTTCCGCTACCCGCTAGCAGATGGCGTTAAAACAGCAGATGGCAAAGACTACATCGTTGTTGCGACCACTCGTCCAGAGACCATGCTAGGCGATACTGGTGTTGCGGTTAACCCAGAAGATCCACGTTACAAAGATCTTATCGGTAAAGAAATCATCCTTCCACTCGTAGAACGTCGCATCCCAATCGTGGGCGATGAGCACGCTGATATGGAAAAAGGTACTGGCTGTGTGAAAATCACACCTGCGCACGACTTCAATGACTACGAAGTTGGTAAGCGCCACCAGCTACCAATGATCAACATTCTGACGTTTGACGCAAACATTCGCGGTGCGGCTGAAGTATTCAACACAAACGGCGAGCCAAGCGACGCTTACTCAACCGAACTTCCTGCTAAGTACCACGGCATGGAACGTTTTGCTGCACGTAAAGCTATCGTTGCTGAGTTTGACGAGCTAGGCCTGCTTGAAGAAGTGAAAGATCACGATCTACAAGTACCTTACGGCGACCGTGGTGGCGTGGTTATCGAACCAATGCTAACTGACCAATGGTACGTACGTACTGCGCCTCTAGCGAAAACAGCAGTTGAAGCAGTAGAAAACGGCGACATCCAATTCGTTCCTAAGCAGTACGAAAACATGTACTTCTCTTGGATGCGTGACGTTCAAGACTGGTGTATCTCTCGTCAGCTATGGTGGGGTCACCGCATCCCAGCTTGGTACGACAACCAAGGTAATGTTTACGTAGGTCGCACTGAAGAAGAAGTTCGTAAGAACAACAACCTAGAGTCAGTCATTGAACTGCACCAAGACGAAGACGTACTGGATACCTGGTTCTCTTCTGCACTATGGACGTTCGGCACTCAAGGTTGGCCAGAGCAAACTGACGATCTGAAAGTATTCCACCCTTCAGACGTACTAGTAACTGGTTTCGACATCATTTTCTTCTGGGTTGCGCGCATGATCATGATGACCATGCACTTCGTGAAAGACGAAAACGGCAAACCACAAGTACCATTTAAAACGGTTTACGTTACTGGTCTAATCCGTGACGAAAACGGCGACAAGATGTCTAAGTCGAAAGGTAACGTGCTTGACCCAATCGACATGATCGATGGTATCGACCTAGAGTCTCTAGTAGAGAAGCGTACTGGCAACATGATGCAACCTCAGCTAGCGAAGAAGATCGAGAAGAATACTCGTAAGACGTTTGAAAACGGTATCGAAGCATACGGTACAGACGCACTGCGTTTCACGCTTGCAGCAATGGCATCAACAGGTCGCGATATCAACTGGGATATGAAGCGCCTTGAAGGTTACCGTAACTTCTGTAACAAACTATGGAACGCAAGCCGTTACGTAATGATGAACACAGAAGAGCAAGATTGTGGCTTCAACGGTGGTGAGATTGAATACTCACTAGCGGACAAGTGGATCGAGTCTCAGTTTGAACTAGCGGCGAAAGCGTTCAACAACCATATCGACAACTTCCGTCTAGATATGGCATCTAACACGCTTTACGAATTCATCTGGAACCAATTCTGTGACTGGTACCTAGAGCTAACGAAACCGGTTCTATGGAAAGGCACAGAAGCACAGCAACGCGGTACTCGTCGCACGCTAATCACGGTTCTTGAGAAGACACTGCGTCTGGCTCACCCAGTGATTCCTTACATCACAGAAACTATTTGGCAAAGCATCAAGCCACTAGTAGACGGTGTTGAAGGCGAGACGATTATGCTTCAAGCACTACCTCAATTCGACGAAGCAAACTTCAACCAAGAAGCGCTAGACGATATCGAATGGGTGAAAGCGTTCATCACTAGCATCCGTAACCTACGTGCTGAATACGACATCAACCCAGGTAAGCCGCTTGAAGTGATGCTGAAAGCAGCAAACGCAGAAGATGCAGCGCGTCTAGAAGCAAACAAGCAAGTACTGATGTCTCTAGCGAAGCTTGAATCTGTACGCGTGCTTGCAGCTGACGAAGAAACGCCAGCGTGTGCAACAGCATTGGTTGCTAAGTCTGAGCTGATGATCCCAATGGCGGGTCTGATCGACAAAGATGCAGAACTTGCTCGTCTTGATGGCGAAATCAAGAAGACTCACGGCGAAATCAAGCGTATTGAAGGCAAACTAGGTAACGAAGGCTTCGTTGCGAAAGCACCTGAAGCAGTTGTTGCTAAAGAGCGTGAGAAGCTTGAAGGCTACAAAGAAACACTAGCGAAGCTGGAAGAGCAAAAGAAAACCATCGCAGCTCTTTAATCGTTAGCGTTGGACTAGAAGCGAAACGCTTCTGCTCTTAAAATCAGAAAGGTTGGTCATAATGGCCAACCTTTTTTGTATCAGTCCATTCAGTAAAAACCTCCTATCGATAGTTTTTACCTATCAAATTAATATCCACCACCCATTAGCATTAATGAGAAGCATTATCGATAATGTATTCATCGAAACAAACACGATTGAGTAATTATCATGAAAAAGACACTAACATTCGCAACGCTGCATTTTACTATCGCATTTAGTGTCGCTTACGTGCTTACTGGCGACATTCTAATTGGTAGTTTAATTGCCATGATTGAGCCATCAGTAAACACCGTCGCTTTTTACTTTCATGAAAAAGCTTGGGCAAGTGTTCCCGCTTTAAAAGCTCGTCAATTCATGACCAAGCTAAAAACCGCGAGTTTCGCAACGGTACACTTTAGCGTAGCGTTTACGGTGGTTTACTTGTTAACGGGTGATGCATTTATCGGTAGCGTTATGGCAATGCTAGAGCCATCATTAAATACCGTAGCCTACTACTTCCACGAAAAAGTTTGGTTACGTAAATCGTCTGATGAGAGCTCAGCGCCGCATTTTTGCTTTCATAAACACGCATAAGAGCGGGTCGAAACCGAAGCAACAGCTAGCTCAAACCGATTCATCATTGACAATGTTGCGCACCGCAATTAAATTAATTGCGGTGCGCAACTTATTATAGGTAACTTAAGATGAATTCTCGTCAGCTCAGACATTACTCCCGACAGACCGTCCGCTTGTTAGGTATGCTTGATAAACAATGTGGTGAGGTTACCCTCACCCCAGTACAAGCTCATGCCTTGGGCGAGATCCAATTACAGCCACTGACTATCAATCAACTGGCGCAGCAGCTTAACGTGGATAAATCCAATGCCAGCCGCACCGTAACTGCTCTCATCAAGCAGAGCCTGGTTGAGAGCATCGAAAATCCAAAAGACAAGCGCAGCCAGTTCATAGCTTTGACCGAGCAAGGCCAACACGCGCTATCTCAACTCGACCAACAACAAAATACTTTCTTCGAATCATTGCTATCCCATCTGGACGAAAACGAACAGCACCAGCTCAAACAAGGGCTTGAAGTGTATCTAAAAGGCTTAACCAAAGTATGCCAAGCAAACCAATTTGTTCTTCGCCCACTCAGCAAGGCCGATAACCCACAAGTCGCCGACGTGATTCGTCAGGTTTCCGCGGAATATGGTCTAACCGCAGACAAAGGATACGGCGTCGCAGACCCAACACTTGATGACATGTATTCTGTGTATAACCAACAAGGTGCCGCTTATTGGGTGATTGAGCACAATGGCGTCATCGTCGGTGGTGGTGGTTTTGCTCCACTAGCAGGCGAACCTAACGTGTGCGAACTACAGAAAATGTACTTTTTACCCCAAACTCGTGGACACGGCTTGGCAAAACGTATCGTCGCGCTGAGTCTGCAATTGGCTAAGCAACTTGGCTATCAAAAGTGTTATTTAGAAACGACAGAATGCTTAAAAGAAGCGATAGGTTTGTATGAGAAGTTAGGCTTTGAGCATTTACATGCCCCGCTTGGACAAACAGGGCATGATGCATGTGAAGTAGTGATGCTTAAAACACTGTAATAAAGAGCATTACTAAGAATTAAAGCACAACATGGGTAACGCAAAGCTCTTGGCTAAGCGCAACTGAAAATGCTTGGCGCTGCCCATCTAATTCCACCGCAAGTTGGTAGAGATCTTTCGGATCGGGATTATTCAAATCAGCGTACTTAGGCGCTTCGATCTGAAATAACGCACTGGCATGATCGGCGCGCACATCAATTGGAATATGGTAAGTCATACCATCAAACTTCACTGATGCCGAGACCAGACCCGGCACAAAAGTCTGATAGTAAAGATCCACTTTAAACTCACAACCACCACCGTGGTGCCAGATTTGTTCGGTCGCGACACGATCTAAACGTACGTTGCGAATAAACTGCAGGTAAGGCACTTGCCACACGCCTAAGCGGTCATCGCTTTTTCTATATTCATGATCAGACAGCGAACACAGCTCAGGTTTATCTTCATCAAACAGAAGATCTTCGTCTTCCTCTAAGAACAAGATTTCAAAGCGGTTGCGCCCCATTTGCATGTAAGGGCGAATGTCTTTCTTGTAGACATTCTGAGAGCCATCGCAGTCAAACAATGCAACGCCATTCAAACGCACCTCAGCGTGGTAGTCCACCCCACCCAGCACCATTTCAACCGCTGGGAACGCCATCATGGATTCATCCACCTCAATGTCGTGCATCAAGTGCCATTCTTGTTGGCGAATGGCCGCTTCCGTCAATTCAGCGGGCAGCACCTGACTAAGAGGAGCAGGGAAAGTGATGTCATCCTGTGGGATAGAAAGGTCCGTCAGTGGAGAGACTTGCCATAATCCGGCGAGTGAGAGTTGCATATTTACCTTGAGCTAGATCAATTTTCACGCATTATAGGGAGAAATACCCCATAAACTCAACGTGAATTGTTTATCGTTACCCACCGTTGTCATTTTCTAGGCATAAAAAAACCAGCGATAAACGCTGGTTTTTCGAAAACATTAAATTACTCGTCTTCATCATCTTCGTCAGAGTAAAGCGCATCTTCGCCTTCGTAGTACGTACCCCAACCATCGTAGATGATGTCGTATTTTTCAGCTAGGTGAACCAGCTTTTCAACTTGTGCGTCAATCGCCTCTGCATTTAGAGCCGATTCCATTGTCGCGTCACAACACAGCAGTTTGTTGCCGTCTTCGTCTTCTGTTTCTTCTGCTTCTAGAACTTCGAAGCCCATTTTGAACGCTTCAACAACCGCTTTTTCTAGCGTATCGAAATCTTCAGCAAAAAGGTGGTGCTCAATTTCGTATAGCGAATCTGGATCGCTGCCATCTTCTAGCAATGCTGCAATGATATCGCGAGTCTCTTCCTTTTGAATCTCAATTAATTCTTCTACTGATAGATATTCATCTTCGTGAGACATGTTTTTGGCTCCAGATTAGTTACTTGATGGAAACACTATACCCGATACTGAGTATGTTGATCCGGTGAAATATGGCATGGATTGCGATGAAAAGCCACAAACAAACGCCAAACCGCGATGATTCTTCCTGCCCAAATATTAAAACCCATCACAAAGAAACAAAAAGTTAACAAAAAACGGTATTTTTTAATATTCAGAAGATCCTAATTGAGCTCATTGTAGGATATTTGATGGTTTGTTGAGTGATTATGACGCCTGAGTGAATACAGCCACGCTACCAATTTGGAAGGATAACGAATAAAGAAAACTTAAAAACTGCATATTTTGGAATAGAAATGCACATTTTATGCACTAAGCATGTAATCTTTCCTGCAAAATACAAAAAGAATAAAAACGCATTCATTTAAAAACCAGCAATATGGAATTAAAAACCAAAAATTAAATACAAAAATGCCAACTAAAATAAAAACCACTAAAAATATAACCAATCACAACATTTAAACGAAGTTAACGAATTTGCATCTTTGCCGTAAGATTGTCATAACTAATGGCTGGAAAATTTGTAAGGATGCAAAATGAGTAAGCTGTACGTTGGATCAGAAGTTGGTCAACTTAGACGAGTACTTTTAAACCGCCCAGAGCGCGCCCTCACCCACCTCACGCCGTCAAACTGTCATGAGCTATTGTTTGATGACGTGCTTGCTGTAGAAGCCGCGGGTGAAGAGCATGATGCTTTTGCTCGAACCTTGAGAGAGCAAGATGTTGAAGTACTTCTGCTCCACGATTTACTGGTGGAAACCCTAGCCGTTCCAGAGGCAAAACAGTGGCTGTTGAACACGCAGATTTCTGACTTCCGCTACGGGCCAACCTTCGCTCGCGATTTACGCCAATATCTTTTGGAAATGGACGACGAACACCTCGCGACTATTTTGCTTGGCGGCTTAGCCTATTCTGAGTTACCTATTCAATCTTCTTCGATGCTACCGAAGATGAAGCGCCCACTGGATTTCGTGATCGAACCACTACCAAACCATCTATTTACCCGCGACACCTCATGTTGGGTATATGGCGGTGTATCACTCAACCCAATGATGATGCCTGCGCGCCAGCGCGAAACAAACCATTTACGCGCTATCTATCGCTGGCACCCGATCTTTGCAGGCCAAGACTTCATTAAATATTTTGGTGATGATGATCTGCATTACGACAACGCAAACGTTGAAGGCGGTGACGTACTGGTGATCGGTAAAGGCGCGGTATTGATTGGCATGTCTGAGCGCACCACGCCACAAGGGGTAGAAAACTTAGCGGCAAGCCTGTTTAAAGCAGGACAAGCGAGCGAAGTGATCGCCATTGACCTACCTAAGCACCGCTCTTGTATGCACTTAGATACGGTCATGACACATATGGATGTGGATACCTTCTCGGTCTATCCAGAAATCATGCGCAAGGATCTGGATACATGGCGTCTGACCCCGAAAGGCACAGACGGTGAAATGCATGTCGAAGCGTCACACAACTACCTACACGCGATTGAATCCGCTCTTGGTCTTGATCAGCTTAAAATCATCACCACAGGCGGTGACAGCTACGAAGCAGAGCGCGAGCAATGGAATGACGCGAACAACGTGCTGACTGTAAAACCAGGCGTTGTGATTGGTTACGAGCGCAACGTCTACACCAACGAGAAGTACGACAAAGCTGGCATCCAAGTGCTGACCGTTCCTGGTAACGAATTGGGTCGTGGTCGTGGTGGTGCTCGCTGTATGAGCTGTCCAATAGAACGAGACGATATATAGCCGATTCGCCTTTTACATTAAGTGAATAAAAACTAAGGTTGATGTGAATGCATCAACCTTTTTTAGTTTTATTTCAAAATAATTATTCACAATAAAAGCATTTATATGTTTTAATGCAATGACTCAATTCAATCACACGTACTAAGGGACGAGCTATGGCTTTCAATTTACGTAACCGCAACTTTTTGAAGCTATTGGATTTCTCAACCAAAGAAATCCAGTTCTTGCTCGAACTGTCTGCAGAGCTAAAAAAAGCAAAATATGCAGGAACAGAGCAGAAGACACTTCAAGGTAAAAACATTGCACTCATCTTTGAGAAATCTTCTACTCGAACCCGATGTGCGTTTGAAGTCGCCGCCTTTGATCAAGGCGCACAAGTCACCTATATCGGTCCTTCAGGATCTCAAATCGGCCATAAAGAATCGATGAAAGATACCGCACGCGTCTTAGGTCGCATGTATGACGGCATCGAATACCGCGGCTTTGGTCAATCCATTGTGGAAGAGCTTGGCGCTCATGCGGGCGTGCCGGTTTGGAACGGATTAACTGACGAGTTCCACCCAACGCAAATCCTCGCAGATTTCCTTACCATGCAAGAACATAGTCGTGGCAAACAGCTCCACGAAATGACCTTCGCGTACCTTGGCGACGCTCGCAACAACATGGGTAACTCATTGATGGTTGGCGCAGCGAAAATGGGCATGGACATTCGCCTAGTGGCACCAAAAGCGTTCTGGCCAGAAGAACACCTTGTCGCGACTTGCCAAGACATTGCTAAACAAACCGGCGCGAAAATCACCTTGACGGAAAACGTCGAAGAAGGCGTGAAAGGCTGTGATTTCCTCTACACTGATGTTTGGGTTTCAATGGGTGAAGCAGCAGAAGCATGGGATGAACGTGTCGCGCTTATGACGCCTTATCAAATCAATATGGATGTCATCAAGCAGACGGGTAATCCACACGTGAAATTTATGCATTGTCTACCTGCGTTCCATAATGACGAAACCACTGTCGGTAAAGAAATCGCAGAGAAATACGGCATGAAAGGCCTAGAAGTCACCGAGGATGTGTTTGAGTCAGAGTACTCTATCGTCTTTGATGAAGCAGAAAACCGCATGCACACAATCAAAGCCATTATGGTTGCAACGCTAGGAAGTTAGTGTTTTTTGGAAAGCAAAAAGCATGATGTAATCGCTTGCGCTCGCAAAAGTTAGGCGTATAATGCTCGGCAATTTGTCTGAGGATTAAGAAATGACCAAGCTGATTGCTGACGTAAAAACGCGATTTGCTCTAACTAAGCGACTACGCTTACGTAGTGTTATTTTCGTTAATTCTATCGGTTTTTAAACCTCCCCATTTGGGGAGGTTTTTTTATGTCCAAAATTCCTCAGCGGTCAATTTTGGAGATAGTCATCACTGTTATAGGGAAGAAGATCATGGCGAACTCGCTTTACCAGAAGCACATCATCTCTATTCCAGAGCTTTCTCGTGAAGAGCTGGAACTTATCGTCGAAACAGCAGGTAATCTGAAGAAGGAACCTCGACCAGAACTGATTAAAAACAAAGTCGTTGCGAGCTGTTTCTTTGAGCCATCAACGCGTACTCGCTTGTCGTTTGAGACCGCGATTCAACGCATTGGTGGTGATGTCATTGGTTTTGATAACGATGGTAATACGTCTCTGGCGAAGAAAGGGGAAACGCTTTCTGATTCTGTACAAGTTATCTCTTCATACGTCGATGCATTTGTGATGCGCCACCCTCAAGAAGGTGCAGCGCGCCTTGCTTCCGAGTTTTCGAATGGCGTTCCAGTGATTAACGCGGGCGACGGTGCTAACCAACACCCAACACAAACGCTGCTTGACCTCTACACCATCGCGGAAACGCAAGGTCGCTTAGACAACCTAAACGTAGCATTTGTCGGCGATTTAAAATACGGCCGCACCGTTCACTCACTAACTCAAGCACTGGCGAAGTTCAATAACATCCGCTTCTACTTTGTCGCTCCAGACGCATTGGCGATGCCAGAGTACATCTGCGAAGAACTCGATGAAGCTGGCATTGAATACAGCCTACACACAGAGATGGAAGCGGTAATTCCTGAGCTCGATATTCTTTACATGACTCGCGTTCAAAAAGAGCGTTTCGACGAGTCTGAATATGCGCACATCAAATCGGCTTACATTCTGACGGCGGCTCTATTGGAAGGCGCGCGTGAAAACCTAAAAGTACTGCACCCGCTACCTCGTGTTGATGAAATCACGACAGACGTAGATAAAACCCCACACGCGTACTACTTCCAGCAGGCACAAAATGGCGTGTACGCTCGCCAAGCGCTGTTGGCTTTGGTTCTAAACGAAACACTGTAATCGAGGAGATAAAAACATGGCTAAAGAAACTCAATTGCAGGTAGAAGCAATCAAAAACGGCACCGTCATCGACCACATTCCAGCACAAATTGGTATCAAAGTGCTGAAATTGTTCGATATGCACAATTCTTCTCAACGTGTAACGATTGGTCTGAACTTGCCATCTTCAGCTCTGGGTCACAAAGACTTGCTGAAGATTGAGAACGTGTTCATCAATGAAGAACAAGCAAGCAAACTGGCGCTGTACGCACCGCACGCGACGGTAAACCAAATCGAAAACTACGAAGTCGTGAAAAAACTGGCTCTAGAGTTGCCAGAGAAAATCAACAACGTGTTTGAGTGTCCAAACTCAAACTGTATCTCTCACAACGAGCCAGTAGAAAGCAGTTTTAAAGTTTTCGAAAAGAAAGAAGAGATTCGTTTGAAGTGCAAATACTGTGAGAAAGTATTCTCACGTGAGATTGTGACTGAGCGATAATCTCGCCAACGCTCCGAACTCTCATACGCATGAAATACCCTGTCTTGGCAGGGTATTTTGCTCTTTACCTGCCGCAGGTTTAAAGGCAAACTGATTACCTTCAAGCATATTAATAAGGCTTGGGTATACTCTTTCTTCCCCTAAAACAGATGGAAAAATCAAATGACGAAAGTACTTCACACTGAGTCTGCACCAGCAGCAATCGGTCCTTACGTTCAAGGCGTAGATCTAGGCAACATGGTTCTAACTTCTGGTCAAATTCCAGTAAACCCAGCGACAGGTGAAGTGTCTGCTGACATCGCAGAACAAGCTCGTCAATCTCTAGACAACGTTAAAGCGGTTGTTGAAGCATCTGGTCTTAAAGTGTCAGACATCGTAAAAATGACGGTTTTCGTTAAAGATCTAAACGACTTCGGTACAGTAAACGAAGTGTACGGCAAATTCTTTGATGAGCACGAAGTAGCAAACTACCCTGCTCGCTCTTGTGTTGAAGTTGCACGTCTACCAAAAGATGTGGGTATCGAAATTGAAGCAATCGCGGTTCGCAAATAATTGCGATATCAGATTGAATGAATAAAAAATGGGTAGCCTTAGCTACCCATTTTTGTGCTCGGCGTTTAACCCGTTCAAGCGGCGTTACGTTGTTTTACTTCTTCATCCAGCGCTTCTAGCTTTTCCTTCATCTGCTCGCGGCATACATTTGCGAGTTCACGAATGCCATCTTTACCGTAACCTTCAGTGCTCACCGGTGGCAACATTTCAACAATCACATGACCATTGTTCCAGCGGTTAAGTTTAATGTGGTCAGTGGAGCTACATACGATTGGAATAATTGGCACTTCAGCGCCGATTGCCGCATGGAACGCACCCGTTTTAAACGGCAGCAAACCACGACCACGTGAGCGTGTACCTTCTGGGAACATCCAAACCGACACATCACTTTCTTTCATGCTGTTAACCACTTGGTCGATGGTACCTTTGGCTTTTGAACGGTTTGCACGGTCAATCAGAATATTGCCCGTCAACCAGTAAAGCTGACCAAACAGTGGCATCCACGCTAGGCTTTTCTTACCGACGGTCACCACTTTCGGTGTCACTGCCGCAGACACAGTAAACATGTCCCAGTTGTTTTGGTGGTTAGCGATGTAAACGTGCTGACCACGAGAGTACGCATCTTCAGGAATACGTAATTCTAGCTTTACCCCAAATACGCGAGACATCTTGGCAAACAAGCGGCCAAATGTGAAAACGTGTTTAGGATTTCGAGGGCTTAATAGGCAGTAACCACAACCACCAATAAACATCACAATTGCGAAAATTGCGACAGCAAATACACGTAACAGTGCAATCATTCTTGTTCTCCAGGAACCGGCTTTTGCCAGATACAGCTATTAATATCGCTTTTTACATAGTCAGAAACTATGACAGAAAGCGCGATATAAAAAAGCCGAAACCTGAGTTTCGGCTCTCTTCATATCCAAGTCACCTGCTGTGCAGTTTAACTTGACTAGCTCACTCGCTCAATATTTGCGCCGAGTGCAGCCAGTTTATTTTCAATTTTGTCATAACCGCGATCGATGTGATAAATACGATCTACGATGGTTTCGCCTTTCGCGATACAACCAGCAATCACCAAACTTGCCGAAGCACGTAAATCCGTTGCCATCACTTGTGCACCACTTAGAGATTCAACGTCACCACAAATAACCGTATTACCTTCAATCTCCGCTTTCGCCCCCATACGCATCAGCTCAGGCACGTGCATAAAGCGGTTTTCAAAGATAGTTTCAGTGATCACGCCGCCGCCTTTCGCCATCATGTTCAATAGCGTAAATTGCGCTTGCATATCTGTCGGGAAACCAGGGTGAGGCGCAGTACGGATACTTACCGCTTTTAACTCGCGGTCTGTCATATCAACAGAGATCCAGTCTTCGCCTGTCTCCACCAATGCGCCCGCTTCTTCTAGCTTCGCTAGAACCGCTTCAAGCAAGTGACCGTTGGTATTACGACAAACCACTTTACCGCCAGATACCGCTGCAGCTACTAGGAATGTCCCAGTTTCAATACGGTCTGCTACGACACTGTGCTTGCCGCCACCTAAGCGCTCAACACCTTCGATAGTGATGGTGTCTGTACCCGCGCCAGAGATTTTCGCGCCAAGTTTATTTAGGAAATCCGCCGTATCGACGATTTCAGGCTCGCGCGCTGCGTTATCTAACGTTGTGGTACCTTCAGCCAAAGCTGCTGCACACATGATGGTAATGGTCGCGCCAACGCTCACTTTGTCCATCACGATGTGCGCGCCTTTCAGACGACCATCAACTTCAGCTTTCACGTAACCATCTTCAAGTGTGATGGTTGCGCCTAGTTGTTCCAGGCCAGTAATGTGCAAGTCAACTGGACGTGCGCCGATAGCACAACCACCAGGTAGAGAAACTTGACCTTGACCAAAACGAGCCACAAGTGGGCCTAACGCCCAGATAGAAGCACGCATGGTTTTAACTAAATCATAAGGAGCGCAATATTCATTGATGCTGCTTGGATCGACGTGAACAGAACCGTTACGGCTTACTTTAGCGCCAAGGCGTTTTAGTAGCTCCATGGTTGTGTCGATATCGCGAAGATGTGGTACGTTTGCCACTTCTACAGGCTCTTCAGCCAAGATAGACGCAAATAAAATAGGCAGTGCTGCGTTTTTTGCACCAGAAATGGTCACTTCACCAACTAGTGGTTTATCTGACCCAATAACTCGAAACTTTTCCATCAATAAACCTTAAAGCGACATCAGTTTCTTATCACGAGCCCACTCTTCCGGTGTGAACGCTTTGATCGATAATGCGTGAATGTCGTTACGCTGGATGTATTCCATCAGAGGACCATAAATCAATTGCTGCTTCTTAACGCGGCTCATTCCCTCGAAACAAGCATCAACAGCAACCACTTCATAGTGGCTACCTTCACCTTTTACATGCACTTCTTGAAGGTTTAGTGCTTCTTCTAATAACTGTTGTACTTTTGCGCTGTCCACAATTTACCCCTGATAATTCTTTATGTGTTTGGCCACTAAAGATTCAACGTTGCTAAGTTGAAACAAAGTGCGCAGTTGCGCCGGCACGAAACTGAGCATTATATGACAGTTTTGCTTTTTTGCATGCTCTAATAAGTGGATTAACATCACCATTCCTGCAGAGTCGACTCGTTCGATCTCTTCTAGTGAGCATTCCAGTTCTTTTTGCGACGGTTTCCACTGCTGGGCAAAGGCCCACAATGACGGCACTGAGTCTCTATCCAGCGCCCCCGTTAGTGTTAACGTGTCTTGTTGCAACTGCCACTGTGCGTGAGACTGAGCCATTACTTTTTCGCCTCAAAGCGAATTGGCTCCGCTGCAAGTTTTTCAAGGTCTTGCGCTACCGCAAGAATACCGTCTTGGCGAATTTTGGTGTTCCACTCAGATTGCTTGCTTGAAAGTAAACTAATGCCTTCTGCAACCATGTCGAACGCTTCCCATTCGTCAGTTTTGTTGTCTTTACGCAGTTTAAATTCTAGTTTGATGTTTGGACGAGGCGCATCAATGATCTCAACTTTGATGCTGGTAATACGCTTAGAGTCGTCTAATTTCGGCTCTGGACCAAACTCAATTTGTTGATCGCTGTATTGCGTCAATACTTGTGCGTAAGACGCAATCAAGTAAGCACGGAACGCATCGACAAACTCTAGCACGTCTTCACGTTTTGCCCCTTTCAAGTTAGGGCCAAGCAGTTTCAGTGCTGCGTAACGGTCGTTGACGTAAGGCATCAGCTCTTGCTCAACAATCACCTTTAATAGATTAGGATCTTGTTTGATTTTTGGCTGTTCTGCTTTTAGTCGGGCAAATGTCACTTCAGCCACTTGCTTCATCATTTGATATGGCTGAGTTTTATCCACTTCTGCCGCGCCAACACCAAAAGCGGTAAGCACCACTGAAAATGAAAGTAATAGTCTAGCTAACATAGTTATTCCTTACTTGAACCGTCTGAACCACCAACGCTGTAAAGTACCTGACCAATTAAGTCTTCAAGTACTAACGCAGATTTAGTGTCTTCGATGGTATCTCCGTCTACCAGCATAGCTTCGTCATCAAAAACAAACCCTGGTACTAAACCAATGTACTGCTCACCGATCAACCCTGACGTTAGAATTTGTACGCTGGATGTTTCTGGAAATTGATTGTACTGGCTGTTAATTGACAAGCTGACCACTGGCAATAAGTTATCTGGATTCAGAGTAATGTTACTTACACGACCGATAACCACGCCTCCAACTTTCACCGGAGAGCGTACTTTCAAGCTGCCAATATTATCGAACTCGGCTTTGAGGGTGTAAGTATCACCAGAGCCAATGCTTTTTACGTCAGCAACTTGAAAAATCATCACAAGAATCGCGCAAATTCCCGCTAATACAAAGCTGCCAACCCATAATTCTGTTTTACGTGTTTGTTGCATGATTAATTCCCAAACATCAATGCGGTCAGTACAAAGTCTAGTCCCAGTACTGCTAAAGAAGAATGCACAACAGTGCGCGTAGTTGCTCGGCTGATCCCTTCCGAGGTAGGAATCGCATCGTAGCCATTAAATAGAGCAATCCAAGTTACCGTAATGGCAAACACAAAGCATTTGATCATGCTGTTGCCGATATCTTGTCCCAACTCAACAGAAGATTGCATGGCTGCCCAAAAGCTGCCGTGATCCACACCTTTCCAATCCACACCGACGAGCTGTGCCCCCCAGATGCCAACAGCCATGAAGATCATCGCAAGTAGTGGCATTGAGATAGCCCCAGCCCAAAAACGTGGTGCAATCACTCGTTTCAGTGGGTCAACCGCCATCATTTCTAAGCTTGAAAGCTGCTCAGTCGCTTTCATCAAACCAATTTCTGCCGTCAGCGCAGAGCCTGCACGTCCAGCGAAAAGAAGCGCAGTAACCACCGGCCCAAGTTCACGCAGTAGTGACAACGCGACCATCTGACCAAGACTGCCTTCCGCGCCGTAATCCACCAGCACTACATAGCCTTGCAAGCTAAGAACCATGCCGATGAACAAACCGGATACTACGATGATAGCCAGTGATTGCACGCCAACGGAATACAACTGTTTGATGAGTAGAGGAAAACTTTTAGAGGGTTGAGGCTTAGAGAAGATAGCGCCAACAAGCATCAAGGTTGCACGGCCAAAAGCTTCACAGATGGCGAGCGTGCGTCTTCCTAATGAAGCGACAAATTGAATAAAGCTAGCGACCATCAAATAGATCCTTTTCGATACTTTGCGCAGGAAAACGAAACGGCACTGGGCCATCAGCATCACCTTGTAAGAACTGCTGCACTCGCGGGTCTGGGTTTTGACTCAACTCCTCTGGCGTGCCAAACGCGATGATCTTGCCATCTGCTAGTAGGTAAACCCAATCAGCAATACTCATGACCTCCGGTACATCGTGTGATACCACAATAGACGTAAGGCCTAGAGCTTGGTTTAAGTCTTTGATCAACTCAACCAAAACACCCATGGTAATTGGATCTTGTCCCACAAATGGTTCATCGAACATGATTAAATCAGGGTCAAGTGCGATGGCACGAGCCAATGCGGCGCGCCTCGCCATACCGCCCGAAAGCTCACTTGGCATTAATTGCGCGGCTCCGCGCAGACCAACCGCTTCAAGCTTAAGCAGCACCATAGTACGAATCAAATCTTCTGAAAGATTGGTGTGTTCACGCAGTGGAAAGGCCACATTGTCAAATACATTCAAATCCGTGAACAGAGCCCCGGATTGAAACAGCATGCTCATTTTCTTACGAGCGTTGTAGAGTTTTTTGCGAGAAAGAGTCGGAATGTTGTCACCATCAAACCAAATCTCTCCTTGTTCGGGATACAACTGACCGCCAATTAAACGGAGCAGTGTCGTTTTACCGATTCCCGATGGTCCCATAATCGCCGTCACTTTACCTTCAGGAACATGCAGATCAATACCATCAAAGATCGTGCGATTTCCTCGTGAAAAAGTGAGGTTGTTCACGGTGACTAAATCGTTGTTCGACATATCATCTCTTCTACTGTCAGAGCATTAACGCTCGCAGAGTTGTCAAGTCAATCCACTTCCGAATAGCGCTAAGGGTTCCCTTATCGCCGCTTCGGTACATTTATTAGGCTGCAATCATAAGCACATTGGCTTGGAATTTAAAGCACTGTTCGATTAAATAAAGCCGACCAAATTCAAGCTATTCTCCATAAATTATGGCCTGATCGTCACCAAGTGTTTAAATCCTAGACCAGAATCGTCACTTTATTTGCAATGATTGAATGAGTGACAATTACATACATTTTCGTTACTAACCTTTAATTTATTCGTTGTTTATCTTCCATTTTAAGCTGCAAAAGGTCAAAATTAGCGGTTACTCATTTCACTCATTTAATACTTAGGAATTCTCATGCTCGAAGCCGTAGCGTTGCTTATCGTCGGTCTTGTTTTACTTGTTTGGAGCGCAGATAAACTTGTTTTTGGTTCTGCAGCTATAGCCCGCAACGTCGGTATTTCACCTTTAGTGATCGGTATGACCATTCTTGCAATGGGCTCATCAGCACCAGAAATGATGGTGTCAGCAACAGCCGCTTGGGACGGTAAAACCGATACCGCTGTCGGTAACGTTTTGGGCTCAAACATTGCTAACATTGCCCTAATCCTAGGTATTACTGCGCTGATCAAACCTCTTTCTATTAGTTCTGCAGTTATCCGTCGCGAATTACCATTAATGATCGCGGTAACTGTGTTAGCTGGGATTTTACTGTGGAACAGCCACCTTGGTTTTTATGAAGGTGTCTTACTATTTGTTCTGTTTGGTGCTTTTTTATTTGCTATGTTGCAAATCAGCCGCAAAGAACAAAAATCTGGCGATGCGTTTCTTGAAGATCAAGAATCAGAAATCCCACAAGGCGTTAGCAACCCTAAGGCCATCATGTGGGTGGTTATCGGTTTAATATTGCTTCCTTTGGCAGCAAGCCTGCTGGTCGACAATGCGGTTATTATTGCTAAGCATTTCGGCATGAGCGACCTAGTGATCGGTCTGACAATTATTGCCATCGGTACGAGTCTTCCTGAGCTTGCAGCATCACTTGCTGGTGTATTGAAAGGCGAAGACGACATGGCAGTTGGTAACATCATCGGCTCGAACGTTTTCAATATTTTGGCGGTAATGGGCCTTCCTGGCATCATTAACCCATCCACACTAAGTGAATACGCAATGGGACGTGACTTTTGGGTCATGCTTGGCGTGTCACTGTTGTTAGTAGCAATGTGTTTAGGTAAATCACGCAGCATCAACCGCCTCGAAGGGGCGATTCTGTTTACGTGTTTCTTGGGTTACCAAGTGTACCTATTTGCCAACATGGCCGCTTAATCCCCATTAATAAGTAGAGACAAATTGGAGCCCTGATATGTCCAATCCATTTGATTTTCGCGCTGCAGCTAAACAAGTTCTAGATATCGAAGTCGCGGCTCTGCAAGAGCTAGACAAATACTTTGATGAGCAGTTTGAACAAGCTTGCGAATTGATCCTTTCCAATAGCGGCAAAGTTGTCGTGATGGGTATGGGCAAATCAGGCCACATTGGCAACAAGATTGCAGCAACGCTTGCCAGCACAGGTACATCAGCGTTTTTTGTTCACCCGGGTGAAGCAGCGCATGGTGACTTGGGTATGATCAGTGCGGGTGACATTGTTATCGCCATTTCTAACTCTGGCGAGTCCCATGAAATCTTGTCTCTCTTCCCTGTTCTAAAGCGTTTGAACATTAAAATCATTAGCATGACGGGCAAGCCAGAATCCAACATGGCAAAACTGGCTGACTTGCACTTGCAAATCACTGTCCCTCAAGAAGCTTGTCCACTTGGCCTTGCACCAACCAGCAGTACCACAGCAACTTTAGTAATGGGCGATGCGCTAGCAGTTGCCCTACTTCAAGCGCGTGGATTCTCAGCAGAAGACTTCGCTCTCTCACATCCTGGTGGTGCTTTAGGAAGAAAATTGCTACTTAAGCTGTCTGATATTATGCACTTCGGAAATGCATTACCGAAAGTGTCTCCAGATGCGTTGATTCGCGATGCACTTTTGGAGATTTCAGAGAAAGGTTTGGGAATGACCGCCATCGTGGACGAGCACGATGCTATGCTTGGTATATTCACCGATGGTGACTTACGCCGCACTTTGGATAAGCGCATTGATATTCATACCACGGCTATTGGTGAAGTCATGACGAAAAATCCAACCACGGCACATCCAGAAATGTTAGCAGTGGAAGGATTGAACTTAATGCAGAACAAAAACATCAACGCACTCATCCTATGCAAAGAAGATAAAATCGTTGGCGCATTAAATATGCATGATTTACTAAAAGCTGGTGTGATGTAATATCGGCAACACGAAACATTCAAACGATTGATTACACAGATTAAGGCAATAGTCAGGGAAGTACTGAGCTAAACAAAAGGCCTTTAATATATGAGTTTTACTCGCCTTATTTATTTGCTCTTGGTTTTCGTCGTCGCATGGTGTGGTTATTACCTGCTCACACCAAAAGGTAACGATGCAATTCAAGTAGCCCCAGACACCGAACTGCCATTGTTCAGTGGAACTGGTTTAGAAAACATCACCTATGGTGAAGATGGTGTACGTAGTTACATCATCCGCTCCAACAACTTAGATTACTATGCTAAGAGTGGAGAAACGATTTTTAACAGCCCTACCTTGATGGTTTACCGAGAAGGTAGCGTCGTCGAGTGGAAGGTAACAGCCACAAGAGCTGTTTTAGATGAAGACCAAGTGCTGACTTTGTACGACAAAGTCTTAATGCAAAACCTATTACCGGGCGCCAGTTTCGATACGATGGCGACCGATAAGTTGGTCATCAATCTAACCAATCGTGATTTTAAAGCCGATCAACAAGTAATGTTGGTTGGACCGCAATTTGAAACTACTGGAGGCGCGATGCAAGGAAACTTAAAACAGCACACCGCGACTCTAACGAATGAAGTTCAAGGTCGATATGAAACCGTTACACCTTAGTCTACTGGCACTAGTATTAGCAGCGCCTCAAGCGTTTGCACTTAAGTCGGATACTCAACAGCCGGTTTACATTAACTCTGACACCCAACAGGTGGACATGAAGAGTAACCAGGTCATTTTTAAAGGTGATGTCTCGCTTAAGCAAGGCAGCATCAATATCGATGCAGATAGAATTGTCGTCACTCGCGATCCAAAAACGGAAGCAATCAAACAAATTCAAGCATTTGGTAAGCCTGCGACATTTTCGCAGCTGATGGACGATGGTAAAACGTTAAGTGGTCAAGCAACCGAGCTCGATTACCGCATCTCGACTGACGAACTGACCATGAAAGGCCAAGCGCAGCTCGCTCAAGATGGTAACACCATCAAAGGCTCATCGATTCGTTACCAAATCGGTCAACAGAAGTTGGTGGCTGACAGCTCTAAAAACGAGCGTGTAACCACGATTTTGCAACCAAATCAGATAGAGAACTAATATGGCGGTACTGAGTGCAAAAAATCTCGCAAAAAGCTACAAAAAGCGCAAAGTCGTCACCGATGTTAGCTTAGAAGTAGAATCTGGTCAGATTGTGGGTTTACTTGGTCCTAACGGTGCCGGTAAAACCACCTCGTTTTACATGATTGTTGGTCTGGTACCTCGCGATGAAGGCACCATCACCATCGACGACAAAGACATCAGTATTTTACCAATGCACAGCCGCTCTCGCATGGGTATTGGCTATCTACCGCAGGAAGCGTCGATTTTCCGCAAACTGTCCGTGGAAGATAACATCATGGCCGTATTGGAAACTCGCCAAGAAATGACCCGCGAAGAGCGTCAGGACAAGCTGGAAGATTTGTTGGAAGAATTCCACATACAGCACATAAGAACCAGTGCGGGTATGGCACTATCGGGTGGTGAACGTCGCCGAGTCGAAATAGCTCGAGCTCTTGCGGCAAACCCACAATTCATTTTGTTGGATGAACCTTTCGCAGGTGTCGACCCTATTTCGGTTAATGACATCAAGAAAATCATCGAGCACCTACGCGATCGTGGCCTTGGTGTATTAATCACAGACCATAACGTACGTGAAACACTGGACGTATGTGAAAAAGCCTATATCGTAAGCCAAGGGCACCTCATTGCATCGGGAACTCCGGAAGAAGTTCTGAACAATGAACAGGTGAAACAAGTTTATCTCGGCGAACAATTCCGTCTATGATTACATTAGGAACGGTAAGATTCTGAGCATTACAAGGTAAGTAACACTGAATGAAACCTTCATTACAACTCAAGCTAGGTCAACAGTTAGCCATGACGCCACAGTTGCAACAAGCGATTCGCTTGCTGCAGTTGTCGACTCTCGATCTTCAACAAGAAATCCAAGAAGCGTTGGACTCAAACCCGCTATTGGAAGTTGAAGAAGGCCACGAAGAACCTCAAGCAAATGGTGAAGACAAATCAGCACTCGAAACTGCTGACAACAGTGCTAACGAGCCAACAGAAATCGAAGTTCCTGATAGTTCTGACGTCATCGAAAAGTCCGAAATCAGCTCAGAGCTTGAAATCGACACAACTTGGGATGATGTCTACAGCGCAAATACGGGCAGTACCGGTTTAGCGTTAGACGATGATATGCCGGTCTACCAAGGCGAAACCACAGAATCGCTGCACGATTACTTAATGTGGCAACTCGACTTAACGCCTTTCAGTGAAACCGACCGTACGATTGCCATTGCCATCATTGATGCGATTGACGATTACGGCTATCTGACCCTATCTCCTGAAGAGATTCACGAAAGCTTCGACAACGAAGATATTGAGTTGGATGAAGTCGAAGCCGTGCGCAAACGCATCCAACAGTTTGACCCGCTTGGTGTGGCATCGCGGAACCTGCAAGAATGCTTACTCCTGCAACTTGCAACCTTCCCAGAAGACACGCCTTGGCTTGCAGAAGCCAAAATGATTCTTGCCGATCACATCGATCACCTTGGTAATCGCGATTACAAACTGGTCATCAAAGAAACTAAGCTAAAAGAAGCGGATCTACGCGAAGTATTAAAACTGATCCAACAGTTAGATCCTCGTCCGGGCAGCCGCATTACCCCAGACGACACAGAATACGTCATTCCGGACGTATCGGTATTTAAAGATCATGGGAAATGGACCGTTTCCATCAACCCTGACAGCATTCCAAAGTTAAAAGTTAACCAACAATACGCTCAATTAGGCAAAGGCAACAGTGCGGATAGCCAGTACATTCGCAGCAATTTGCAAGAGGCAAAATGGTTAATTAAGAGCTTAGAGAGCAGAAACGAGACGCTACTCAAAGTTGCAAGATGTATTGTTGAACATCAACAAGATTTCTTCGAGTATGGTGAAGAAGCCATGAAGCCAATGGTACTCAATGATGTAGCCTTGGCGGTGGACATGCATGAATCCACAATATCTCGTGTTACGACACAAAAGTTCATGCATACGCCACGTGGCATTTTTGAATTGAAGTACTTCTTCTCCAGCCACGTCAGTACAGACAATGGCGGAGAATGTTCGTCAACAGCAATCCGTGCACTCATTAAGAAACTGGTCGCGGCAGAGAATACTGCTAAACCACTTAGTGACAGTAAGATTGCTGCTCTTCTGGCTGACCAAGGGATTCAGGTCGCAAGACGTACGATAGCTAAATATCGAGAATCCTTGGGTATTGCCCCTTCAAGTCAGCGTAAACGCCTACTTTAAGGCACTAACTGAAAAGGAAAGTCTATGCAAATCAATATTCAAGGCCATCACGTTGATCTTACCGATTCAATGCAAGACTATGTTCAATCTAAGTTTCAGAAGCTCGAAAGGTTCTTCGACCATATCAATCAAGTACAAGTTGTACTTAAAGTTGAAAAAATTAACCAAATCGCGGAAGCTACACTCCACGTAAATCATGGCGAAATCCACGCATCAGCCGATGACGAGAATATGTATGCCGCGATCGATTCGCTGGTAGATAAATTGGTTCGCCAACTTAATAAGCACAAAGAAAAATTAAACAGTCATTAATCATGCAACTGAGCGAAATACTGTCATTGGACTGCACGAAAAGTGCAGTCCACTGTACGAGTAAAAAACGCGCCCTCGAAATGATCAGCCAAATCGTCGCTGAACACACGGGCCAAGATTCTACCGAGCTGTTTGAGTGCATGCTCAACAGAGAGAAAATGGGCAGTACTGGTATCGGAAACGGTATTGCAATCCCACACGCACGAATGCAATCTAGCGACAAAGCCATTGCGGTACTTCTGCAATGCGATGAAGCAATTGAATTTGATGCGATTGACAATCGACCTGTCGACCTTTTGTTTGCACTCCTTGTACCAGAAGAACAGTGCAAAGAGCACCTCAAGACTCTATCCTCTATGGCAGAACGTCTGAGCGACAAGCAAGTACTGAAATTGCTACGCAATGCTCAGAGTGATGAAGAACTCTACGACATCATGATTCACCAATAAGCAGGACGATCACCATGCGATTAATTGTTGTTAGCGGGCACTCTGGTGCAGGCAAAAGTATTGCGTTGCGCGTGCTAGAGGACTTGGGGTACTACTGTGTCGACAACCTACCAGTAAACCTATTGGATGCGTTTGTACATTCCATCGCTGACAGCAAGCAAAATGTTGCGGTGAGCATTGATATCCGCAACATCCCAAAAAAGCTCAAAGAACTGACTGGCACGTTAGAGCAGCTAAAAACTGAACTCGATGTAACTGTACTTTTCTTAGACGCCAATAAGGAAACCTTGCTCAAACGCTACAGCGAAACTCGTCGCATCCACCCGCTATCATTAGGCGGTCAGTCGCTATCGCTCGATCAAGCTATCGAGAGAGAAAAAGAGATCCTGACACCACTAAAAGCGCATGCGGATTTAATCCTCAACAGTAGCGGTCAGTCTTTGCATGAACTGAGTGAAACAGTTCGCATGCGAGTTGAAGGACGTGATCGCAAAGGCTTGGTGATGGTGTTTGAATCATTCGGCTTTAAATACGGCCTTCCGTCTGATGCGGATTACGTATTTGATGTGCGATTCCTACCGAACCCACATTGGGAACCTGCACTGCGCCCACTGACGGGTTTAGATGCTCCTATCGCTGCGTTTTTGGAACAGCACCAGTCGGTATTGAGCCTCAAGTACCAGATAGAAAGTTTTATTGAAACTTGGCTACCTTTGCTCGAAAAAAATAATCGCAGCTATCTCACCGTAGCCATTGGGTGTACTGGCGGCAAGCACCGCTCAGTGTATTTAACCCAACAGATTGGCGAGTACTTTGCGGATAAAGGGCATCAAGTTCAGATTCGTCACACCTCGCTCGAGAAAAATGCTAAGGAGTAGCAGTGGAGTTAAGTCGTAAAGTATTGATTCAAAATCGTCTTGGGTTACACGCGCGCGCCGCAGTTAAGTTGGTAGAACTTGCGCAAAGCTTTGATGCTGTAGTAACCATCGACAACGAAGAAGACAAAACCGCCACCGCAGACAGCGTGATGGGGCTGCTGATGTTGGAATCAGCTCAAGGACAATACGTAACAATTCATGCCACAGGCGATCAAGCAGAGTTGGCACTCGACGCTGTATGTCATCTGATTGAAGACAAGTTTGACGAAGGCGAGTAATTTACTCGCTTTTTTAGTTCCAATCTCTAGCCTCCAAACTGAATAGAGCGCAATCCCCTTTCCTAGCTAAAAAGTACAGCGATATCTCTCCCAAATCTTTGCGACTGCTCTGGTCACTCAGCAAATAATTTTGTCCTGTTTCACAAGTTGTTATTAAAAGGTGCCTAGAATTAAGTTATTATTCAAAGCATTGTAAATATCAGGAATTGGGAGGAACGAATGGCAGAGCAAATAGAATTCGACCAAGCTCACCAAGCCCTCCAAGAAGTCACAGAAGCGCTGGAAAACGGCCGCTTCGTCCATGTTCGTCGTCAGCTTCAGGACATGGAACCTGAGGATATTGCTCACCTTTTAGAAGCATCCCCACGTAAAAGCCGTGAAGTTCTTTGGCAACTTACCGACCCCGAAGATTATGGTGAAATTCTTGACGAACTAAACGAAGACGTTAAAGACAGTCTTGTATCAAAAATGGCTCCCGAAGACCTTGCAGAGGCGACGGAAGGCATGGATACCGATGACGTAGCATACGTCCTACGTAGTTTGCCAGATGATCTTTCCCGTGAAGTTCTCTCCCAAATGGATTCAGCAGATCGTGCTCGCGTCGAGACGGCACTGTCTTATCCTGAAGACACCGCTGGTGGGTTGATGAACACGGACGTTATCACGATTCGTGGTGACGTTGATGTCGACGTAGTCCTGCGTTATCTGCGTATGAAGGGCGAGCTGCCTGAAGCCACCGATGCACTCTACGTGATTGATGACGAAAGCAAACTGATTGGCGAACTCCCAATCACGACACTTATTACGACCCAACCCGACGTAAAAATTATCGACGTCATGGAAGATGCTGACGATGCGATTACCGTTGACACCAGTGACTCAGACGTTGCTAGCCTGTTTGAACGTCGTAATTGGGTGTCAGCACCCGTAGTGGATGAAAACCAGCACCTTGTCGGTCGTATCACCATCGATGACGTGGTTGACGTTATTCGTGAAGACGCCGAACACTCAATGATGAGTATGGCGGGTATGGATGATGACGAAGATACCTTCGCTCCCGTCTTCAAATCCGCGCGTAAACGAAGTGTTTGGCTCGGAGCCAATGTCCTAGCGGCATTAGCTGCTGCTTCGGTTTCCAACATGTTTGAAGCCACGCTGGACCAAATGGCGGCAATTGCGGTCTTGATGACCATAGTGCCATCCATGGGTGGTGTTGCAGGTAACCAAACCGTTGCACTGGTTATTCGTGGCCTTGCTTTAGGTCATATCGGTGACTCGAACAAACGTGAACTGTTGATGAAAGAAGCCGCGATCGGTTTGCTTAACGGCATCATGTGGGCGTTGATCATCGGTGGTATCGTTGTGGTTTGGAAAGGCAACTGGATGCTCGGAGGTATCATCTCTGCCGCCATGTTGACCAACCTGTTCGTCGCCGGGGTTGCAGGGGTAACCATCCCTGTCCTTCTGAAGAAGATGAATATCGATCCTGCCCTTGCTGGCGGTATGGCACTGACGACTGTCACTGATGTGATTGGCTTGTCTGTTTTCCTTGGTCTCGCAACCTTGCTGATCTAAGCCAGTAGCCAACAATGAACATTAAAAAAGCCTGATGAATACATCAGGCTTTTTTGTATTTCCGCGCTAGTAACTGTTATTCACCTGCGACTTTCATTGTGTCGAGCAAGATAGAACCGGTTTGGATTTGTGAGCGTGTTTCAATATCACTACCAACTGCTACTATCTTCGTGAACATGTCTTTTAGATTACCGGCGATGGTAATTTCAGAGACTGGGTATTGGATTTCACCGTTCTCAACCCAGAAGCCTGCCGCACCGCGAGAGTAATCACCCGTTACCACGTTCACACCTTGGCCCATCACTTCTGTTACCAAAAGGCCTGTGCCTAATTCCTTCAGCATTTGCTCAAAGTTTTGGCCTGTCGACTTCACGTACCAGTTGTGAATACCACCAGCATGACCAGTTGGATCCATCTTCATCTTGCGAGCGGCATAACTGGTTAGTAGATAGGTCGCCAACACACCATCGGTAATGATTTCACGATCTTGCGTATAAACGCCTTCGCTATCGAATGGGCTGGAAGCCAAACCGCGCAATACATGCGGACGCTCTGAAATATTGAACCATTCAGGCAAGACTTGTTTACCCAAATGATCCAGTAAGAAAGAAGATTTGCGGTACAGGTTGCCACCGCTGATCGCCATCACTAGGTGACCAATCAAGCCAGTTGCCACATCTGCCGCAAACATAATTGGGTATTGGCCCGTTTTCAATCGTTGAGCATCCAGTCGGCTTACAGTATTTTCCGCCGCTTTGCGGCCGACGGTTTCAGGCGTCCACAAATCATCACGATGGCGGGCAACGGTATAGCTGTAGTCACGTTCCATTTCGCCATTTTTGCCTACGCCAATAACGCAGCAGCTTGTGCTGTGGCGGCTAGACGCGTAGCTTGCTAACAAACCATGGCTGTTTCCGTACACTTTGACGCCGTAGTGACTGTCGTAGCTTGCACCGTCACTTTGCTTGATTGCATCGCTGTAGCTTAGCGCTTCTTTCTCAGCGGCAATCGCCACTTGTGCTGCGTAGTCTGGATCTGGAGAGTCTGGGTGGAAAAGGTCAAGATCTGGCACCTCTTTCACCATAAATTCTTTCGGCGCTGGGCCTGCGAACGGGTCTTCAGATGTGTAATGAGCGATATCAAGCGCGGCATTCACTGTCTGTTCAATCGCCGCTTCACTCAAATCAGATGTGGAAGCACTGCCCTTACGTTGGCCTCGGTAAACGGTAATGCCAAGCGCACCATCACTGTTGAACTCGACATTTTCTACATCACCCATTCGAGTGGAAACACTCAAACCTGTGCTTTTAGTAATTGCGACTTCTGCTGCATCCGACTTCGCCGACGCGAGCTCTAATGCTCGTGCCACGGCTTGCTCTAGCTCGGTACGTTGCTCAGCAACCTGCTGTTTAATATCCATTGTCTTTCACATCTTGTATTCAATACGCAATAGAATAACAAGAATTTCGCTTTCTCCCCACGATTCTTGTTAAAATAGTCATAATATTAATCAAAACACAGGCAACTGAAATGGCACGTAAGAATCAAAAAGCGCCATGGGAACCAGAAGAAGAGATCATCTGGGTAAGTAAATCCGAGATGAAGCGAGACATGGAAGAGCTGCAAAAGCTTGGCGAAGAGCTTGTCGGCCTAAAGCCAGCAGTTCTCGAAAAGTTTCCATTGAGCGAAGACCTGCGAGAAGCAATTGCCGATGCACAGCGCTTTAAGAACGAAGCGCGTCGTCGTCAGCTACAACGTATCGGTAAATTGATGCGTTATGAAGACCCAGAACCAATCCAAGCGGCATTGGACAAAGTACGCAACAAACACTCGCAAGCAACAGCAGCGCTGCATAAACTGGAAATGCTGCGTGATCGCGTTGTAGAAGAAGGCGACAAAGCCATTGATGACGTAATGGAATTGTACCCAGAAGCGGATCGTCAGCGTCTACGTCAACTTGCACGCCAAGCAGCGAAAGAGAAAAAAGCCGGTAAACCAGCAAAATCTTACCGTGAAATTTTCCAAATCCTGAAAGCGTTAAACGAAGAAGAAATCTAATCTTCCTTCGTAAACCATAAAGACAAAGCAGACCACTAGGTCTGCTTTTTTAATGCGGATAATCAATGCCCATTAAGCGAGGCGATTGAGGAGGTCTCCGCGCTGAAACGCGTTAATGTTCTCAATCAGAATGTCGGCCAAGCGTTGAATCGACGAATCACTTCCCCACGCAACATGAGGCGTTAACAGCAAATTCGGTAAGTGAATATTAGCGATCAGAGGGTTGCTCTCATCGGCAGGCTCCTGAGTAAATACATCAAAACCTGCTGCTGCGATCTCCCCCTGTTTTAGAGCATCCACCAACGCTTGCTCATCAACCAAACCGCCTCGACCGGTGTTGATTAGAATCGCGTTTGGTTTCATTTGCTGTAACTCGGCTTTGCCAATCAAATTCTGCGTATGCTCGTTAAGCGGACAGTGCAAAGTCAACGCGTCAGAGTGTTTCAACACTTCCTCAAATGGCACATAACCTGGTCGACATTCTGCCGCGCCTTTACGCTCCGCAAATAAAACGGTCATTCCTAGCGCTTGAGCCAGATTCGCCGTGGCTTGTCCCAATGCACCACTACCGACGACACCTAGTGTACTGCCGCCAACATCCCCGATGGAATGAGTAAAAAAGCAGAACTGCTTATTACGCTGCCATTCACCAGCCGCAATGTCTTGATGGTACCCAAACAGGTTGCGACGCAAAGCAAACAACATCGCGATCACATGCTCTGGCACAGATCGAGTGGCATAACCACGTACGTTCGCGACTGCAATGCCATGTTCAGCACAATAGTTCACGTCGACATTGTTAAACCCTGTCGCCGCAACGGCAATCATCTTGAGCTGAGGCAGCAGCGAAAGCACCGATTGATCCAACACCACTTTATTGCTGATGACGATATCGGCATCAGCCAAGCGCTCAACCACGAACTCAGGCGGTGTCAGTTCATACTCCATCCAATGATGAGGAAACTTAGGGCGCGGGACTTGAATGTGATTGGGAATGGTGGCACGGTCGAGAAAGACCACTTTAGGCAGTGACATAACGGCTCCTTGTTCACTGCCTAATGAAATCTATTTATGGGCGTGGCAGTGTTTTGTAATCAGGTAATTTACGCTCTGGATCGAAATAGTCAAAGATCATCTCTTCGGCTTCCGGGTAAAAGTCACACGGAACAAAAATACTGCGGAGCCAGTGACTTTTCGGGTGGTAGAAGCTCAATTCAGAAGCGTGCAGTTCCAAACGCTCAGAGAAAGCTTTGGCTTCTTCGGTCGCGTAGAACTCGTCACCAACAATAGGGTGACCCAACGCTTGCATGTGCACACGCAATTGATGTGATCGGCCAGTAATAGGCAGTAAACGTACGATGGTCGTCTTTGTGCCGTCTTCATGTTCTTCTCGCTTCGCGACTTGGAAGAGAGTTTTTGATGGCTTACCATCTTCAAAACACACTTTTTGCAGCGGACGGTTTGGCCAGTCACAGATCAATGGCAGATCGATTTCGCCCTCTTCCTGTTCGACATGACCCCAAACGCGTGCGTAGTAAATTTTATGCGTTAAGCGGAACTGGAACTGCTTTTTCAACGCACTTTCTGCTCGCTTGTTTTTAGCCAGTACCATCAATCCCGACGTCGACATATCTAAGCGATGCACGACTTGGATGTCTGGGTACGCTTCCTGCAAACGACTCCACATGCTGTCATGGTGTTCTGCAAGACGTCCCGGAACTGACAACAAACCAGACGGCTTATTCACAGCCAAGATATGGTCGTCCTCAAAAACGATGTCGATCCAAGGATCAGTCGGTGGGTTGTACTCAAGCATTGCCATGGGTGGGATCTCTAGAAAATAAAAACGCCGCGATTATAACGAGGGCTCAGTCAAAACGCATTTTAATTTCACGACCAGTGAAAACACCAAAACCAACAGGGTTAATCAAGTCAATAAATTCAAAAAATAAAATCAAAACTGATTTGTAAATATAGTTTGACAACAAATGCGGGAATGATATTTATAGAGTGGTTACCCAAATAACTTTATTCCGTTCGGAAAAGCACCCCATAACATTAAATAAGGTTTCACGCCGTTTGGATTCCCGCGAACCGTTCTCGCGGGGGAAGGTTATGCCGCTATACACAACATCAAAGGACAATAAGAAATGGAATCCGCCGTACCAGATCAACTCCAATCCAGAATATCGCTATTTTTCCGCTCACTTGGCCCAGGCATCCTAATGGCTTCTGCGGCGGTGGGTGGCTCTCACCTTGTAGCCTCAACCAAAGCGGGTGCCATCTATGGCTGGCAACTTGCCGCACTCATCCTGCTCGTAAACCTGTTTAAATACCCATTTTTCCGAGCTGGCGTGCAATACACGATGGGCACAGGGCTTACGTTAGTCGAAGGCTACGCGAGACTGGGGCGCCCTTACCTTTGGTTGTTTCTGTTCTTAAGTGTGGTGTCGGCGGTGATCAACACCGCAGCATTGTTGATGTTTAGTGCGAGCCTGCTGGGTTACTTCATACCATTTTCACTGTCGATGGCATCGTTGAGCATCATCGTTTTGGTCACGTGTTTGATCATCTTATTCGCCGGCCATTACAAAGCACTCGACACACTTTCGAAAGTGATCATGTCCGTGCTCACCATTGCAACGCTGCTTGCTGTTGCAATTGCGTTTGGTAACCCAGTGGAACCCGTCGCGAACTTTGAATCGCCTTCCCCTTGGTCAATTGCGGCAATTGGTTTCATCGTGGTTACGATGGGGTGGATGCCAGCACCAATTGAGATTTCGTGTTTAACCTCAGCGTGGCTAAAGCGCCAGTCGAGTCAGCAAGAAGTAACACCTCGCTCTGCTCTGTTTGACTTCAACGTTGGCTACATCGGTACAGCCGTTTTGGCGCTAGTGTTTGTTTCGCTCGGTGCGTTAATGCTGCACGGTTCTGGAATTGAACTGAAGAGCTCCGGGGTAGGCTTCTCGCATCAGTTGGTTGGCTTGTACGCTTCGACCATCGGTGAATGGTCACGTTACTTAATCGCGGTGATCGCTTTCTTCTGTATTTTCGGCAGTACGATTACTGTTATTGACGGTTACTCGCGCGTAATTGCCGACTCACAACGCCTGTTGCGCTCTCAAGCGGAAACCGATCCAAAAGCAACGTCAGCGATTATGTTGGCGGTATCATTGCTGGCGCTAGGTATCGTCGTATTCTGGGCATCGGCACTGCTACCTATGCTCGACTTCGCGATGGTTCTGGCGTTTATGACGACACCATTCTTCGCGCTACTGAACTACATCTTAGTGAGCAAAACGGACTTGCCGGAACCGCTGGCTGTGGGACGCAAACTGAAATGGCTATCGATTGCTGGGCTCATTTACTTGTTTGGCTTCTTAGCTTTGTTTATTTGGTGGAAGTGGTTGATGTAATCCGCAGGCAAACCGTAGATAAAGAAAAAGGTCTTCGATTGAAGACCTTTTTTAATGCGTTTAATGCGATTAGTTGTGGCTCACCACGATCAGACGGAGCGAATCGAGCTGCACTTGAGCTTGATTGATGTAACCCGTCAGCTCTTTGATTTGCGCTTCAATCGCTTCAATCTCTTCATCACGAATGTTTGGGTTCACCGCTTTCAAAGCTTGTAAACGCTCTAGCTCCGCATTCAAGCTTTGCTGCATATCTTGCTGCGCTTGCTTACGAACGGCTTCCACTTTCTCTTCAACCAGCACATCACCCGCTTCAATCAAACGGTGCACGTCTTTTTGCACAGACGTCACCAGCTTGCTGCCAAGATGACGGTTTACTGGGCTAAGTTGACGGTTGAAACCTTCAAACTCTACTTGAGCCGATAGATCGTTACCACGCGAGTCCATCATCAGACGGATTGGCGTTTTCGGTAAGAAACGAGTGATACCGCTGCGTTTTGGTGCTTGCGCATCTACCGCGTAAATCAGTTCAAGCAGAATCGTACCAACTGGCAACGCCTTGTTTTTCAACAGAGATACCGCAGAAGTACCCACACCTTCACTCATCAGAAGATCGATACCACCTTGGATCATTGGGTGTTCCCAACTGATGAAGTGCATGTCTTCACGAGAAAGCGCGGTATCGCGATCAAAAGTGATCGTCGCACCTTCGTATGGCAAACCAGGGTAGCTTGGCACCATCATGTGCTCTGATGGCGTCACCACCAGTGCATTTTCGCCTTTGTCGTCTTGGTTCAAACCAATCGTATCAAACAGAGAAAGCGCAAACGTGACTAGGTTTGTATCACCATCAGTTGATTCAATTTTCTCAACGATTTGCTGAGCTTTTTCGCCGCCGTTAGAGTGCATTTCTAGCAAGCGGTCACGACCTTGCTCTAGTTGCGATTTCAATTCTTTGTTCAGCTTCGCTGATTCTTCGATGATCTCATCCAGAGTGCTGGTATCTCCTGACGCCAGAATCTCAATCAGAGCGTCTGAGTACTTGTCATAAACCACACGACCTGTCGGGCAGGTTTCTGCAAAGGCGTTCAGACCTTCATCGAACCAACGCGCAAGGATCGCTTGCGATGTACCTTTCAGGTAAGGAACATGAATGTCGATATCGCGGTTTTGACCGATACGGTCCAAACGACCAATACGTTGTTCAAGCAAGTCTGGGTTGAATGGCAAGTCGAACATCACCAATTGGTTGGCAAATTGGAAGTTACGACCTTCAGAACCGATTTCGCTACAGATCAGAACCTGTGCACCGCCTTCTTCTTGCGCAAAGTAAGCCGCAGCTTTGTCGCGCTCAAGAATCGACATGCCTTCGTGGAAGACCGTCGCACGGATGCCTTCGCGTTCACGCAGCGCTTGCTCCAATTGCAATGCCGTGCTCGCACGAGAAGCAATCACGAGAATTTTCTCGCCGCGTTTCTCTTTTACTTTTTCAAGTAGCCAGTTTACACGTGAGTCAAACTGCCACCAGCTTGCGTCATCGCCTTCAAATTCTTGGAAAATTTCTTCCGGGTACAGGTTCTTCATCGCACGCGCTTCAGAACTCATCTTACCGCCAATCATCCCTGCCACACGCATTGACGTGGTGTACTGCTGTGGGATATCCATCGGCATAAGATGCACATTACGCGTTGGGAAACCTTTGATTGCCGCACGCGTGTTACGGAACAAAACACGCCCCGTACCGTGACGGTCCATTAGGTTATCGATAAGCTCTTGGCGCGCTGATGCTTTCGCCTCTTCATCGCTGTTGCTTTCGATAATGCGGAAAAGTGGTTCTACGTCTTGTTCAGACAACAGTTCAGTGATCTGGTTTTTCGCTTCATCAGGCAGCTTTTCGCCTGAGAATAGTGAAGTAATCGCATCCGCTACAGGCGCGTATTGCTCTTCTTCCTCGACGAACGCTTCGTAATCATAGAAACGATCGGGATCCAGCAGGCGTAGACGAGCAAAGTGGCTTTCACGACCAAGCTGTTCTGGCGTTGCTGTCAGTAGCAACACGCCCGGAGTACGTTCAGCTAAACCTTCTACCACTTGGTATTCACGGCTTGGTTTGTCTTGGCTCCACTCAAGGTGATGCGCTTCATCGACGACAAGCAGATCCCATTCGCCTTCTAGTGCTTGTTCAAAACGCTTGCGGCTCTTACGTAGGAAATCGAGTGAACACAGCACGTATTGCTGAGTATCAAATGGGTTTTCAGCGTCCGCGAATGCTTCAATACAACGCTCTTCGTCGAAGATAGAGAAATGCAGGTTGAAACGACGCATCATCTCAACTAGCCATTGGTGTTGCAGTGTTTCAGGCACCACAATCAAAATGCGTTCAGCACGACCAGACAACACTTGCTGGTGGATGATCATGCCCGCTTCGATGGTCTTACCCAAACCTACTTCATCCGCCAACAAAACGCGTGGCGCGTGACGGCGACCGACTTCATGCGCGATGTAAAGCTGATGAGGGATCAAACCTGCTCGCATACCACACAAGCCACGCATTGGGCTCTTGTACTGTTCAAACTGGTTGGTTAGCGCACGGTAACGAAGAACGAAGTTGTCCATGCGGTCGATTTGACCGGCGTACAACTTATCTTGAGGTTTGTTGAAACGAATTTGGTTGCTAAGAAAAATCTCACGCAGAACAACTGCGGTTTCTTGCGTGTCTTCACGAGTACCGAAATAGGTGTACAGACCTTCATCTTCCAGTACTTCTTCAACTTTCAGAGACCAACCTTCTTGGCAATCGATGACATCACCGACGTTAAACGTTACTCGGGTAACAGGTGCATCGTTACGTGCGTAAACTCGGTTTTCCTCTGACGCTGCAAACATCAATGTCACAGTACGAGCATCCATTGCTACTACGGTACCTAAACCTAAATCGCTTTCCGTATCGCTAATCCAGCGCTGCCCCAAAGCAAATGTCATGAATTGACTACCTCGTTATTAGTTCTTGATTCGTATTTCTTGTTGGTCTACTCACACCCGAGGGCATGGATAATAGTTTAGATCTGATTCTGGCTTCTGCTATGCACATTGAGCTCGTCATGCGAGTGTGGACTGAACATTTTTAAGTCAGCTCAACATGATAAATCGGACGTAGCCTATGCGCAGAAAAAGGTCGCTAATCTTACTTGAAGCTGTGATTTAGGTCACGCCGAAACCGCACCAAGCGGAAACTTTTTTTCCCAAATTACAAATGCAATCAAATTGTAAAAAACTCATGCCAATTATTAAGTTGTTGGAAGTAAATATTACGTATACTTCTAATGAGGGGCGCTTAAAGACATTGCATATGATTTGAGCGCATTAGTACACGATTAGGATCAACACGGGTTTGCAGTAAGTTGTCTTGCTACTCGGTTGCTAACTAACCGACGATAGCCCGATAACCTCTATTGCAAGCAATCAGAGTTAGGTCATTTCTTATGTTGAATTTGGCTTAACCACTCGCAAGCAAAGCCGCGCTGCGGCAAGGAGACGCTATGGGCGATACCGATCGGAAACTGTTTGTACTTGATACCAACATCCTTCTTCATGAACCCTTCGCCATCTTCTCTTTCCAAGAACACGATGTTGTCATCCCTATGACCGTGTTGGAAGAACTCGACCGAATTAAAGACAGCAAACGCGATGTCGCAAGAGACGCACGCGTAGCTATTCGCGCTTTGGAAGATCTCTTTAAAGACGCAACGCCAGATGAAATTTCAGAAGGCATTCCCGTATCGAAAGAAAAACCAGACCAAGGCTCTATTGCCATTTTGGCGGATTTTGAATTGCAGGAAACCGTCAAAGCTTTCGCCGACAAAGCCGGTGACAACCGTATTCTCAACGCGGTGCTTTATCTGCAAAACAAACGAGCACCACGAGAAGTCGTGCTTATCACCAAAGACATCAACATGCGTCTGCGCGCGAAAGGAGCCGGAGTTCGCTTTGTTGAAGACTACCGAACCGACCAACTCATCGACGACATTCAATACCTCACTAAAGGCTTCCAGCAACGAGAAGGCGATTTCTGGAGCGGTATTGATGAAGTTGAAAGCTACGCGTTGGGTGGCAAAACCTACCACAAACTCAGTCGTGAGCCTTTTGACCCAACGTTCATCAACCAATACGTCATTGATGAAGACAGCGATTTTGCAGGCCGCGTTGAAACCATCAATGAAGACAAGCTAACCCTACTCGACCTAAGCCGAGAACGCATGATGCACCGCCGAGCTTGGGACATCACACCAAAAAACATTTATCAGGCCATGGCACTCGATACCCTGCTCGACCCTGACATTGATTTGGTGATCCTCACTGGTGCGGCGGGTAGTGGTAAAACGCTATTGGCCATGGCAGCTGCGCTCGAGCAAACTATTGAAAAAGGCATGTTTGATAAAATCATCGTCACGCGTAACACGCCAGACATTGGTGAGTCGATTGGCTTCTTACCAGGCTCAGAAGAGGAAAAAATGATGCCTTGGCTGGCGGCGGTAACCGATACTTTGGAGGCGCTGCATAAGCACGATCACTGCACCGAAGGCTCGTTGAAATACATCTGCGATAAAGCCAACATTCAGTTTAAGTCGATCAACTTTATGCGTGGCCGTTCGATTCAAAATGCGTTTGTGTTACTTGATGAGTGTCAAAACCTCACTGCATCACAAATCAAAACCATCATCACCCGCTGCGGTGAAGGAACCAAAATCGTCTGCTCCGGTAACTTGGCGCAGATTGACTCACATTACCTAACCCCAGTGACGTCAGGTTTGACCTACATGGTTGAACGCTTCAAGAACTTTGAAGGCAGTGCGAACATTCACCTCAACGGCGTGGTTCGTAGCCGCTTGGCAGAGTTTGCAGAAGAGAACCTCTAACCCACGTCGATTCACGCACAAAGTAAAAGAGCGCTCCAATGAGCGCTCTTTTTATCAAGGTTCGAGTGATTTACTCGGTGCCACCAACAGTCAGTGAATCAAGCTTCAACGTTGGCTGACCAACGCCTACTGGCACGCTTTGCCCTGCTTTACCACAAACGCCAACACCTTTATCGATGCTTAAGTCGTTACCGACCATCGAAACTTGCTGCATCGCTTCAATGCCTGAACCGATTAGAGTTGCCCCTTTGACGGGACGAGTCACTTTACCATCCTCAATCAAATACGCTTCTGATGCAGAGAACACGAACTTACCTGAGGTGATATCCACCTGACCACCACCGAAGTTAGGCGCGTAGATGCCTTTCTTCACGGTCGAGATGATTTCTTCTGGTGTGTGTTCACCTGGCAGCATGTAGGTATTAGTCATGCGTGGCATCGGTAAGTGCGCGTAAGATTCGCGGCGACCGTTACCCGTTGGGTTTACCCCCATTAGGCGCGCGTTCAGCTTGTCTTGCATGTAGCCTTTCAATACGCCATTTTCGATCAGCGTGTTGTACTGACCATTCACACCTTCGTCGTCCACATTGAGTGAACCACGTAGATCTTTCAGCGTACCATCATCCACAATCGTACATAGCGATGACGTCACCTGCTGACCCATTTTGCCAGAGAATACCGACGACTCTTTGCGGTTGAAGTCCCCTTCTAAACCGTGACCTACCGCTTCATGCAGCAATACGCCCGGCCAACCAGAACCCAGAACTACAGGCATCATACCTGCAGGTGCAGCTTCTGCTTCTAGGTTAACTAACGCCATACGGATGGCTTCGTCCGCGAAGTGGAAGGCTTGCTTCACACCATCTGTTTCAGACAAGAAGAAATCGTAGCCAAAACGACCACCACCACCAGCACTGCCACGCTCGCGACGGTCACCTTTCTGTGCAAGTACACTGATGGATAGTCGAACAAGAGGACGAGTATCACCAGCGAAAGTGCCATCTGTAGCGGCAACTAGCATTTGCTCGTGCACGCCACTGATGCTGATAGAAACTTCTTTGATCAGAGGCTCTTTAGTGCGAATGTACGCATCCAAAGACATCAGTAACTCGGTTTTTTGTTGTTTTTCCCAGCTTGCTAGCGGGTTAACCGCATCATAGTAAGCTTGATTTCCCGAACGTTTGAATGCTTGAACTTTGCCATTTTGGCCCTGCTGCGCAATGCCTCGCGCCGCGATTGCACTTTGCTTCAAACCTTCCGGATTGATTTGATCTGAGTAAGCGAAACCGGTTTTTTCGCCCGTCACCGCACGCACACCAACACCACAATCAATGTTAAAAGAGCCATCTTTGATGATGCTGTCTTCTAGAACCAGAGACTCGTGCCAGCTGGACTGAAAGTAGATGTCCGCATAATCGATCTGGCGCGTAGCAATGCTGGCAAGCGTGTCAGCAATGTCCTGCTCTGTCAGACCATTTGGGGCAAGGAGTGCCTGTTCTATTTGGTTTGTGCTCATAGTTAGCTCTTTTATTTCCGTCTCAATTCATTTTGAAAGCGACTGTGTTGAGTCAGCGGCATATTCTGCCTTACTTGCTGGGTTTGTGACAAATCTATCTCTGCCTCCAGCAAACCCACTTGGTCTTGAAGTTGTTTGTGAATGCGTCCCCAGGGGTCAATCACCATGGAATGCCCCCACGTTTTACGGCCGCAAGGGTGTGTTCCCGTTTGTCCACTGGCTAAAATCCAACATTGCGTTTCAATTGCTCGAGCTCGCAGCAACACTTCCCAGTGAGCTTGCCCAGTAACCGCAGTAAACGCGGCGGGAACAACAATGATATCCGCCCCCGCTAAACGCAGTGCTTTGTACAATTCGGGGAAACGAACGTCGTAACAAATGCTCAAGCCGACGCTACCGATATCCGTTTCTGCCACCACAATTTGGTTGCCCGCGGTGAAAGTATCTGACTCTCGGTAGCTGCCATGGCCATCTTCTACATCGACATCAAACATATGCAGCTTGTCATAATGGGCAATGCATTTTCCGTGAGGAGGTAAAACGAGCGTCGTCGTTGTCACACCACGCGCGGTTTGAATCGGCATGCTACCAACGACAAGCGTCAGTTGATGACTCTTCGCGATATTGGCTAAACGCTCTTGAATAGCACCGCTACCTAACGGCTCTGCATGTTGATGGTACTCTTCTCGACTGGCAAACAACACCGCATTTTCCGGCGTGAGCACCAGCTTTACTCCTTGATTGGCCGCCAAAGTACATTGCTGGTCAATAAAGTCCAAATTCGCCTGAATATCAGGCCCCGAAGTCATTTGAATGATGCCAACACGTTCCATGTGTTCTCTTCCTTCTACCACTTAGTCGGGCGATCTATTTAGCCTGCTCACGCAGTTTTTCTGGCAGCTTGTATTCGCCTTTACTACGTGAAATCTCTTTTACGGTTGGTGAATCTAACGGGCCTTTGACCTCGTAATTCACTTGGGTGAACACCTCTACAACAGGAGAAATCACCGTAGAAATCGCCAGCACGTACAGAGCGGTTTGAGGGGCCACCGCAAACGCCGTCAACATTGGTAACCCTGACGTAATATCCGGCGTAAACTTCACTTCCGCATCTACCATTCTGGTGGTCATGTTTGCAATACCACGAATTTGCATTTCACCAGCTAGCGCATCCATCACAATATCATTGGTGATGAACACACCATCTTGGATTTTACCTGTACCCGTGATGGAGTTGAACGCCATGCCTTTGTCGAATACGTCGGTAAAATCGAGCTGCATCTTACGAATGATGGAGTCCAAGCTAAATAGGCCAAGCAAACGCGCCGCGCCGCTGACTTCACTCACGACCCCTTTGCCAAACTCCGTCGAGACATTCCCCTGCAAGGTTGGTGTTTTCATCGACCAAGGCGCACCATCCCAATTCATATTGGCGTTGATCTCAAATGGCGCTTGCTGGATCCCAGACGTGATACCAAAACGCTCCATCAGATCCGTATTGTTATCGCCTTTCATTTTTAACGTCAGATTGGAATGGCTACGATCTTTGGTCAGCTCCCACCAACCATTCATATCGATGCGGTTTTTGCCGCTACTGAAGGTAATGTTTTTCCACTCCAAACGATCATCTTGACGCTGTAAGTCGACATTCACTTTGCCAACCTTGTAACCTTGCAGCCAAAAATCGTCGATGTTCAATGTTAAGTTTGGCATCTCTGCGTGAAACTTGCGGTCAAAGTTGGTAATAAGTGGCGCACTCTGATCTTCACTAGCGAAAATCGAACTGCGCTCTTTGGTCATTTCCTCAAAGTCTGGCAAGTACAAATGCAAATGGTCTAGAGACACCGATAAATCGTACGGTTTGAGGTACGTTGCTTTGCCTTTCACCTCTTGGCTACTCACGTCCAACTGCCAACTTAGGTTCTTTTTACTAGCGTTCAATGCCACATCGTGAAACTCAATGCCGCCCAATAACAAGTTCGGCGTTTCGACTTCAATACGCGTTGGTAAAGGAATCGTAGGCGTCTGCATGTTTGCCAGCACCGATTGCGCTTTACTCTCTGGCGTATCCAGTAACGTCGCCCACTTATCTAGGTTTAACTCATCTAGACGAATCGAAGCATCGTGCCCAACGACAGGGCTAATTTTAAAACCGCCTTTGCCTAACACTAAGTTGGTCGCGGTTAACACTGGCACATCGCCCGAGATATCAATTTCGGTCTGATATTTCGCATTTGGGATTTGCAAACGAGCCGAAATGCTCTCCTGATTCCCCGATGCTTGGAGTTTCGCCTGACCAGCTTCACCGACCTTTTTCGTCAATGGGTATGGGTATTCACTGGCTAATCGACCGAGCTGCGCCAACACATCCACTTGGTAAGTAAAACCCACATCGTTGAGCTGCAAGTCAATGTCCATTTGCCAAGGTGCATGACCGGAAACCAAGCTCAACCAACGTTCACCCAAATAAGGCTTGAGAGGCTCTACATCCCAATCACCTAAAGTATTGATGGTCACGTTGTAGCCTTGGTCCGCACTTTCGCCGTGGAAATCGAGTGAAATAGGCTGCGAGAGTAACTCTGCTGACAAGCCAGATGTCGTCACCACATCGTTGTCGAACTGAATGCGGCCTGTGGCTTTTTCTAGCGTCATTGGCGGCGCATCAATGTCAACACGGTTGTCTTTCAAATCCGCATAACCCCAAGCTCGCGCGTCTTTTTCCATATCAAAAGGAATGTTGAGCTGGAACTCGGAATACACCGGGCCACTGACTTGCAAGGCCGTCAACGCGGCACCAACCGAGTCAACCAGCGGCGTAGCCATCATGTAGTCGCGAACTTCATTACCTGGAGCTGTGGCTTTAGCTTCAATTTCGATATGGCCATCTTCAGCCAACTCCGGAATGCGCCCCGTGATGCGTTTAGCGTGAACGCCATTTAACGTCGCCGATTTGGAATCCAGATACATGGCGTCGTTTTCAAACAATAGATCAAGCTGCAAGTCGGTAATGGTTGGCCACGCAGTATCAAAACTGAATTTCGCGTCTTTTAAGCCAACCCATGCCTGAAACATGCCGTTGTGCTCTTTGTAAGGAAAATCTCCTAACTCGCCATACCACAGCAATTTGGCCGTATTTACTTTACCGCCTTGAATGGCGGTCGATAGGTAGTCCGTCAGATCTTGGCCTAATGCCAAGGTTGGCAAGTAACGCCAAGTTTCACCAGCGTTGTAGAGATCCGCCTCAGCATAAAACGATAGGAATGGGCTTTGCTCTTTAGGGAAATCGAGTCGAAATGCGCCCAACACTTGAAGGTCCGGAGTCGCAGCCGTGACTTTATCCGACCACAAACGCCAACCTGTCTCATCTTGCTGCCAGATAATGTCGACTTCGCCTTGCTTGATGTTCAATGGGGCTTGGAATACATCCCCGTACGGGAAAACATCATCAATGACCGTGACTTTCGCTTTCGCTTGCTTCAAGTCACCCGCAACGCTGCCTTGCACATGTTGAAAGCCCGGCAGCAGTTCCCATTGAGTCATAGCTAACTCATCGAGGTCCGCCGAATAACGCAAGGTATCTAAGCCACCATTCATGGCTAAACGAATGTCTTCAACACGACCTTTCGGCGCTAATTTATTGAGTAAGTCACTGGTTGATTCCGATTCCGGCGCGAGCTTAACGAGTGGAATCAACGCCTCAATGTCGAGCTGAGAAAGGTTGAGCTTCCAGCCATCTGGTTGCCAATCAAAAGCCGCATCAAGTTCAGGCCAGGATTTGTCATCGGTGCGAATTTGAAGTGAGTGACCATTTACTTTCCAACCTTGCTTATCAGGCAAGAGCTTAAACACTCCCGATTCGATAAACAGTTCATGGCGGCCATTTTCATTCCATACGAGCTCAGACGGTTGTAGCTCTACGTACGCATAATTAGGTTGGCTGTGTTTGAGAGTCAGCCAGGTATTCAAACTGACCTTGCCAGACTCCGCACCCGATTCTTCTTGCATGTACGTGGTAAGCCAAGGTGTTACCGAGACATCTTGCGCACTCACGTAAAACTCACCAGACACATCACGCAGCGAACCATGGTCTTTAAAGTTAGCATTTACTAACAGTGAGTTCAGGCTAGCGTCTGCAATACTGACTGTGCCTTCCGCTAAGTGACGTTTACCTTGATTACTCCAGCGAAGCTGTTCGATATCGAGTCGACGAGTTTCGCCCGATACCGATTTGTACCAGACGCGTGAATTCGTAATGGTGAAGTCTTCAAACTGACGCAGCAATAGTGAGTCCAGCTGATCAATCAGCTTAATTTCATTTTGGTCAACATCAGTGGCCGGCTCTTGATTGCTCGACGTAGGTAGAAGATCGACCGTGCGAATATCTAATGCCAAGTTATGAATGGTTAAGTCTGCCACGACGGGCTTAAACTGAAGTAACGATTGAATCAAATCGAATTCAATTTGAATTTCATCAACGGCGAATCGAGCTTCTTGGTTATTCGGTAAGTTAGCTTCTAAGCCGAGTAACGCGATAGAGGGATGGCTATTACGCCAAGAACCAGCAACGCTGGAGATAGAAAAGTCAAAACCTGTGCCTTGTTTGACCCAGGTTTTGATCTCATCTTGGAAGTGGTTAAGTTGTGGCAATGTGACGCGTAGAGTGGTCACTAGAATGGCTAAAAAAACCAAGACAGTGACTAACATCCACGCGCAAAAACGCCCAAAACGGTTAAAACCAGAATTCACAAATGTTCCAATTACATCATCACGACGTCAAACTGTTCCTGAATGTACAGGGGTTCAGCCTGAATACGGACTTGCTTACCAATAAATACTTCAAGTTCTGCCAGCGCATGAGACTCATCACCCAAAAGCGCTTCTGCAACAAATGGCGATGCGTATACGACAAAGTTGTCGGCATCGTACGCTCGGTTTACACGAGTGATCTCGCGCAGAATCTCGTAACACACCGTTTCAACCGTTTTCACGGTGCCACGGCCTTCACAAGTAGGACAACCAGAACAAAGAATATGTTCAATACTTTCGCGCGTACGCTTACGCGTCATTTCAACCAGACCTAACTGCGTAAAGCCATTGATGTTGGTTTTCACGCGGTCTTTCGACAATGCAGCTTCTAACGAAGTTAGTACTCGCTGACGATGCTCTTCTGACGCCATATCGATAAAGTCGATAATGATGATGCCACCTAGGTTACGCAGACGTAACTGGCGAGCAATGGCTTGAGTCGCTTCAATATTGGTATTAAAGATGGTCTCTTCTAAGTTACGACGACCAACAAACGCACCCGTGTTGATGTCGATGGTGGTCATCGCTTCTGTTTGATCGATGATTAAGTAACCACCCGACTTGAGCTCAACTTTGCGCTCCAAAGAGCGTTGAATTTCGTTCTCAGTGTCGTACATATCAAAGATAGGCTTGTCACCTTCGTAAAGCTCAAGCTTATCGGTCAGCTCCGGTACGTACTCAGAAGTAAACTCTTTGAGGTTCTCATATTCTAAACGTGAATCGACCAAAATCTTGTCGAGTTCCGTTCCAACGAAGTCACGCAAAATACGTTGTGCAAGACCAAGCTCGCCATACAGCGTTGAACGTGTCTTGTACTTAGAACGACGCTCCATGACTTTCAGCCATAAGCGTTTTAGGAACGCAGCATCTTGAGAGAGTTCTTTCTCGTCCGCCCCTTCTGCGGCCGTGCGGATAATGAAACCACCGTGCTCATCGCAGTAGTGATTCACCACTTTTTTAAGGCGCTCACGTTCACTTTCGCTTTCAATACGTTGCGATACACCAACGTGGCTAGCGCCAGGCATAAAGACGAGATAACGGGAAGGAAGTGTGATGTCAGTAGTTAAACGCGCACCTTTAGTGCCAAGAGGATCTTTAACTACCTGTACGACGATATCCTGACCTTGGCGAACCAATTCAGAAATGTCACGAACTTGAAACTGCTGTTTCTCGTTCTCTGCCACACATTCAGTATGCGGAACGATATCAGACGCATGTAAAAACGCCGCTTTATCTAAACCGATATCGACAAAAGCCGCTTGCATGCCAGGCAGCACTCGGCTTACTTTGCCTTTGTAAATGTTGCCCACAATACCGCGACGAGATTCGCGCTCGATATGAATTTCTTGTAGTACTCCACCTTCAATCATGGCCACACGAGTTTCACTCGGGGTCACGTTAAGCAGCAATTCTGCACTCATGTGCACACCTCAAAACAATTATAAAAATTCTTGAATTAGCTGATCGGTTTCGAACAAAGGTAAGCCTACTACAGCGTGATAACTGCCTTCGATTCGGGTGACAAATCGCCCTCCGAGTCCCTGAATACCATAACTTCCAGCTTTATCGCATGGCTCTCCTGACTGCCAATATTGTTCGATTTCTTCGTGAGTCAGTGGCTTAAACCATACGTCAGTGGTGACGACCACCGAGTGTTGTTGTTCCGATGATACGACGCTCACCGCTGTCATCACTTGATGACGACGACCGGATAAGTCAGTAAGCATACGCTTTGAATCTTCAAAACTTTTTGGCTTCTCTAACACACGGTCATCGCATACTACGACCGTGTCTGAGCCCAATACAACGGAATCAGGCTTAGCCAACGCTAAGCCTGCCTGAGCTTTTTCCAAAGAAAGACGCAGCACGTAGTCTTGTGCTTGCTCATCAGCCTGTTTGGCTTCTTCGATGTCCGGTAATACGATATCAAAGTCATAGCCTAGTTGAGCAAGCAGCTCTTTTCTTCTCGGAGAACCCGAAGCGAGAACGAGAGATAGGCTCTTTTTCACCGCATTACCTTACGTGCCAAGCGCGACGAACTCGTCGCATTAATAAAAACATCCATGGCCAAAGTATACAGTTTATTGCCGCCGTCCACAGAGATAATGGATTAAATACTACGTCCTGGTTCAAATATTCCCCACAGAATATCAAAACTTCCAATAACGCAGTAAAAAAGGCAATTAAAATCGACTGTTGCCACAATGCCATGTTACGAATTAGCAAGAAATTCAGTGCCACCAAGTAGATGACAATGGACATCATCATGCCCCGAATTCCTAGCGTTGAACCAATGAGAATGTCCCACAATAAGCCCAACACTAACGCCGTGCCGACGTTTACTCGATGCGGCAATGCCAGCACCCAATAACACGTCACCAAAAATAGCCATGAAGGACGAAGTAGGTCCAATACACCAGGCCAAGGAATGGTTTGCAGTACTAGCGCAACGAAGAAACTAACACCAATCACCATTCTGCTACGCAATACATTACTGGCCATTAGTTACCTCTTGTTCTTGCTCTAACCCGTCATTCGCGTTGGATTGCAGTACTTTGTGCTGACGATCTTCGTTTGGCCAGATCAACAGCAAGTATCGTAGACGATCAAACTCCACCACAGGTTCGGCTTTGATTGATGCAAACTCTTGACGAGTATCGTGATCCACATTCGTGACCGTCGCCACTGGGTAGCCTTCAGGGTAAATGCCTCCCAGACCGGATGTCACAAGTAAATCACCGACTTGAATATCAGTACTGGTTGGAATGTGTTCCAGTTGGATTTCATCCATTTCACCATTACCTGATGCAATCACTCGAATGTCATTACGAATGACTTGAACTGGAATGGCATTTTTTGCATCTGTCAGTAGCAATACGCGCGCATTGTGCGCCGCAACAAACGTAACCTGACCGACAATACCTTTTTCGTTAATAACGGGCTGACCAACGTACACACCGTCAATTTGGCCTTTATCAATCACCACTTGATGACGATAAGGTGAAGTATCCACCGCCATTACTTCAGTCACGACCTTCTTCTCATCACGAACAAAAGACGAGCCAAGCAACTTACGCAAGCGTTGGTTCTCTTCTTTATATTGGTCGAGCAAGATCAATTCGCTTTTTAGACGAAGCACTTCGCGCTTTAAGTTGCGATTGCCTTCTACTAATGCCTGACGAGTATTAAAACGTTCGAATACACCATCAAACATGCTGCGAGGCATATTCGCGGCGTACTGAATTGGCGCAACCATACTGTTGAGTAGGTAGCGAACGTTGGAAAACGTATCTAGACGACTATCAGCCAGCATCAAGCTCGCCGACACGATGACAGCAAAAAACAGACGTAATTGCAGAGACGGGCCTCTGCCAAAAATCGGTTTCATCTTGTTTTTAACCTGATTGCTTCCATGATTATTGAGCCTTACTTGGCAACCTGAAACGCGTTCAGATATGGAGCATGTTTGAATTACAGAGAGAGCAGAAAAGAAGGTGAAGCCCGTAATGAGCTTCACCTACATTTTTATTCTTCAGAGAACAGATCGCCACCGTGCATGTCGATCATTTCTAGTGCTTTACCACCACCACGTGCCACACACGTTAGTGGATCTTCAGCGATAACTACCGGAATACCCGTTTCTTCCATAAGTAGGCGATCAAGATCTTTCAGTAGTGCGCCACCACCGGTTAGCACCATGCCGTTTTCAGAGATGTCTGAAGCTAGCTCTGGTGGACACTGCTCTAGCGCAACCATGACTGCAGAAACGATGCCTGATAGCGGCTCTTGTAAAGCTTCTAGGATCTCGTTTGAGTTCAAGCTAAAGCTGCGTGGCACACCCTCTGCAAGGTTACGGCCGCGAACTTCAATCTCTTGAACTTCATCACCTGGGTAAGCAGAACCGATTTCGTGCTTGATCTTTTCTGCCGTAGCTTCACCAATCAAACTACCGTAGTTACGACGCACGTAGTTGATAACGGCTTCATCAAAGCGGTCACCACCGATACGTACAGAAGACGAGTAAACCACACCATTTAGAGAGATAACGGCAACTTCAGTAGTACCACCACCGATATCGACCACCATCGAACCTGTTGGCTCAGAAACACGCAAACCAGCACCAATCGCCGCCGCCATTGGCTCGTCAATTAGGTAAACTTCACGTGCGCCCGCACCCAATGCAGATTCACGAATCGCACGGCGCTCAACTTGAGTAGAACCACAAGGAACACAAACTAGTACGCGAGGGCTTGGCTTAAGGATGCTGTTATCGTGCACTTGCTTGATGAAGTGCTGAAGCATTTTTTCAGTTACGTAGAAGTCAGCGATTACGCCGTCTTTCATTGGACGGATAGCTGAAATGTTACCAGGTGTACGACCCAGCATTTGTTTTGCTGCATGACCGACTGCAGCAACGCTTTTTGCAGAACCTACACGATCTTGACGAATAGCAACTACAGAAGGTTCATCAAGGACAATACCTTGTCCCTTTACGTAAATTAGAGTGTTGGCAGTACCCAAATCGATAGATAGATCGTTAGAAAACATGCCACGAAGTTTCTTAAACATACTCTTCGCTCATCCTGCAAAAATTTAGAAGACAAAAATTGTCCTAAATGTACCAATGCCTCGCTGTCACAGCAAGGCATTGGTACACAAACATGAGCAGAAAGCCTCAATTTCTTGCAGTTTCCTTACTTAACGCAAGAAACCGAAGTTGTTACTGTCCGGTTAATCCCGGCTCGCCACGATAAATCACGCGATCATTGCCACGGTGAATACCAAATGTGACAACGGAAGATGGATTTTCTTCTCCAGCGTTATTATTATCCCAGTTGTATTTGAGCCAAGGTAAACCATTGGTTGAATCATCAAGATCTAACCAAACGCGCGTTTGCTGACGGTATGGTTCAGCTTGAGTTGCAGTAACAGAGCGAGAAGAACCTGAGGAAACAGTCCCACCACCTCCTAACGTGACTGCTTTCGGAGCAGCACTAGCACCTGTTGGCCAAATGTGACGCAAGGAATCCTTTTTCATCACTCCCATAACTTTTGTCTGGCTGTCATCTTGATTAACAATAAAACGCCCATCATTCCAATATTCGACTCTTAGCGGGATATGTAGCGTTGTACCCTGATTTCCACCTACATCATCAAGAGCAATGCGACCAAAGCGTAAATCCGGCTGGACAAATAGCTCCTTGGTACCAATAGTCACACCAACCTTATCTACTGATGATGAGGAAAGATCAATAGAAATAGACGTATCTGAAGAATTCTCTAAGTAATTTAATGGGCCGTCAGGTTTAGTGACTACTTTATTCCACACCAGTCCACTCGCGCTATATTTCCCGACACTTTGCCCTGAAACATAGGGACCTTTACTACCGTTCAACCAGTTACCAGTGTACGTGCCCGGCGCACTGAACCTATTAACATTGGCATAGTTATCTTCGTACAAGTTAAATTTAGCTTGGTGTCGTGCATCAAAATACGCGTAATTATGTAAGGCACCGTCTCCTTTCGACAATGCTTCAACGTAGAACTGTTTTAACCCAAAAGGCTGTCCCATATAAGCAAATGCTTGGCCATTTGGGTAATCCCATATGTTGTTGTACGAAGTTGTTTGATCGCTACTGTAAACATTGAATTTACTAGGGTAGAAACGTCCAACATTGAGCGTTGCATCGGCAATCTTATACGTGCTGCTTCCCAGATAGGTAGAGAATGCTTCCCCTTCACCACCAACAGGGGCAGTAGCGGTAAACTCGAATGAGCCTACTTCATCAACAGACTGCTTGAAAGACACGGAACCACTAACCCACTTAGCATCTTCTGGTAGCTTTTCTGTTAGTAACGAGCCATTCACAACATTACCCTTGTTCACACTCGTTGTCGGGTCTGGATAAGTCACTACATGATCAATACTAATATGCGACTCTTGGTAATTTCGGGCAACTTCTCCGTCTGATTGATATGCTGTTACCTGCATTGTGAACTCTTGTCCTGCTGGAATATAGCTTTTGCAATCAGGTAAACACGCACCATTACCACTTACGTTCAGACTTAACTTCGCAGGGAAACTCACAAATGATGCAAAGCCCGCCGAATCCTTCACGTCGTTAACTTTCGCATCGATACGGATTTTACCAACCTCTTTATAATTAACTTTGAGGTAAGCTTTACCATTTGAATCAAAGTAGACATCGGACAAAGACTTAGCAACTTGAGGTTGCAATACGGTATGACCACTCCATTTAGCATTGCTGTCACCCGCTTTTTTGTACCATACCTCAACAGATTTCGTTTTATCGACGGGTGCAATCTCGTGAGTCACTTTCATAGTAACATCTCGGCTTTCGCCCCCAGCTTTTACATGTGATGAGCAGAATGAAAGATGATCTGTACCGGCAGATTGTCTAGCCGAAACCACATCCCCTATGTTTACTCCGAGTACGTTTTGAGAAAATAACACATTACAGTTCTCGACGGACAATTCATCACCGTTATTGATGCGACAACGCGCTCCTTCAAAACCAAACTGAGGTACCGAACTATTCGCGACTCCCATCGTAACCGTACCGGCTTTATACCCCTGTAATAGAAGATCAACTGAATTGTTGAAAGTAATGTCCGTGAGCTTTTCTTGCTCTCCATTTACCCAGTTAGCGACGCTATTGGTGGATGATGGCAGTAAAGTAACTGTCAATGGTTCTAACTCGCCTTCGCTTGCGGCTGCATCTTCTGGATAGGTTTGAGTACACCTTTCATTCATACATGCTTTTAGCGTGACTTTCGAAGGCTGGCACGTACTACCGGATCCTGAATAGTCAAATTCAAAGTGATGGATACCATCCGTTAACTTCTTGTATTTATCTGCACAAACTTGGAAATCATCAATTTCGTGGATATTGGTATATGACCCCGTCGATGCAGTTACAGAAATACGGAAGTTTTCTGGAGCAATAGACTGCCCATAACCATTCATAACATTGAATGATTTGATTAACGTTTCCCAGCGACCACCATCAATTTGACGCTCAATAGAAACCCAAACTCCGCTCGCTCGGTTTTTAACGGTTTTGCGAGAGTCTACAGTCATTCTGTAACGGTGGACCTCATCTTCACCTCGACCATTGTAATAAGTTCCGAATACATCAAGTGCACCAACATCTGTATTATTTTTAATAAATTTATAGCCCCCAAACCAACCTTCTTTGGACTGACCGTTGTACTGGATTGTCTTCTTATAACCTGCTCCGCGAATAGCAATAGATTGTTGGCTACGACCTGGACGGCCATAGTCATTCTCATAATAACTGCCTTCATTCGAGAAGTTACCATACTCATCGATACCAAATGCTAACCAACCGCCGGCAAAACCTTCTAAACCGGGTTTTACACCAAAACCTAAAGGTCCACCAAATGCACCTGTCGCTGGTGGGACATTTGCGTCAGAAAAAACGATACCAACCCCATCTGCACCAGGTCGTGTGGTATTTGAATGAGCATAGTGATTAAACTCCACCTGCATAACGTTATCATCAGATGGGAAGATATAGTTGTAGGCTGATGCTGTTGCTTGATTATATTGGTTGCTTGATAACCTAAACTTGCCACCAGTAATGCTCGGTTTAGCACTATTCTTAAAGCCCATCACAGACCAGTTTGTAAGAGAGCCTGAGTCAAAATCTTCAGGTGGCAACGATTCACATTGAATAGGCTCTGGGTCAGGGCCTGGTGGCGTCATTCCACAATAGTCGTAGAAATCTTTGTATTGAGAGCTCTCACCAACTTCAACGGGACATGTACCTCGAGTTTGAGATGTATCACAGCTCGTATCATTTAGACCGCAATAACCAACCAATTTACCGTTATAAGAGTATGAAGAGTTTGCGGTTCCGCAAAGCGTTGAGTTACTGGCAATACTTACGTCTTTGTGAGTAGGGAAACCAATCGCTTTGGCGTCCGCAAGAATTTTAGCCGACGATAACGCCATTCCCTCATTTTTCACACTCGCAGTACCAAAAACAGAAGAGTTAGTCACGTGCAAGTATTTCTTGGTAGAGACGTCATCACCTACATATGAATTACTAATATTTGCACCGTCATTCCAGCTGGAAGCGGCACCACACACATAAGAACTTTCGATCACATGAAGATATTTCTTAACATCAACATCACCTTTTATTTTTGAGCTCTTGACCTGACCGCCTTCGTCAGTACTCGACACAACACCTGAAACTTGAGAGTACTGAATGTCGACATAGCCTTTCGCAGTGACGTTGCCTCCAACTTGACTGCTGACAATGGTCATACTTTGGTTACTACCCTGCGTATTATCGATGTTTCCATCTACACTAGAATGAGAAACGCTTACGTAGCCTTTAGTAAACACATCACCTGAAATCGATGAACTATTGGAAATAGCAATGGCTGGATTTCCATTACTTTGAGAAGTCACATTTCCTGTCACATCAGTTCTATTGAGCTCAATGTAGCCATCTGCGGAAACAGACTGGTTAACCTTATAGTTTATGACTTTCACTTCATTCTTAGCGTTGATGTAGCCATCAACAAATTTAGTTGAACCTGATGCTGAAAGTTCCGCACCACCGTGAGACGAAGATATGTGACCTCCAACGGAAGTGTTCGTTATTTGAACTTGGTTCTTGGCTTCGATATGTGAGCCCACATTTACGTTGTAAAGCGAGATTCCACCATTATCACTATCGACGTAACCATCAACGTTACCGTGATTAATTGTAAGCTGACTGTAAGCCAAAGCATTTTGTCGAATATCGACATTGTTTAACTGGAGACCATTATTAACACTTCTCAGTGAACCAAATATTGTTGAATCTGTTAGTTGGATATAACCACCATTATCAACATGGCCATACACATACAGGTTGCGAGCGCTAAAAGAGTTACGATTCAGGTTTAACGATAAGTTGTGGCTAGGACTACCGATCGTGTTTCCACCACCTAAAGAAGCGTTTCGACGTAACACTAATTGCGAGGTGCTTCCGCCAGTAACAATATTATCACCGTAATAGAGAGTTACATTACTAGGACACACGTAAACAGAAAGGCCATTGGAATAATAACCATTTGTTGGGCAAGGACTATAAACAGGCACCCATTGACGTTGCCAGTTCCCTTTTTCCCTGACCCAATCAACGGTAGGGGTTAGATCATACGTTACAGCAGCAAGCCCTTGAGCACATAACAAAGAGTAGGTTATAGCACCAAGTATTATTCTTTTTTCCATTGTGTTAATCCTTAATCCAAATCTCTTGTCTGCGTTCAACCAAACTCAATCCAGAACCACACTGGACTGCTGCTTCGATACGATAAAATGTTTGACTATCCAACTTTTTATCGCCCCCGTCACACACAAGTGAAACTAATCGGCAGCTTCCGTAATCAATGCTCTCTGAGCTTGGCGCTTTACCATTGACTTTATTACTGCAATTGCTTCCCACATCTGGGCTTTCATCGTTAAGTGGGTATATTTCAGTGAGCGCCCACTCTGTTGAAGATTGAGCGTAAAACCATGCTTGTGTCCCTAAAAACTCACGAGTCATTGAGTTTTGATTGGACCAGTTAGTCTTTGTGAGCGTTGCTCCTAGATACCCCATCACAATAATCACGAACAGGCATACAATGAGCACATTTCCGCTGTTTTTCTGTTTATGGGACATTTAACACCTGCACATCTTGTTGGTAGGTACTAACTTCACCATTTTGTTCAAAAGCAAATTTGAGATAGACAATCCCACCAGTCTGTAAACTCACATTCGTGTAATCAAATTGACTTTCATCTGCCACGATATTTTCAACAACAGTGCCATTGCGAGTTAAGCGGTTACTACGCACACCTGTTTTGACAATGCAGTATTCAACTTTGGTTGCTAACTGATATAGATAAATACGATGAGCGATCGAATCGCTAGGTAAAGACGCCGTTAAGCTATAGCGATAAAAGTCGGCATTACCATTGCTATCATCACCATTTAAAGCAAGATCGTTATCAATCAAGTGATTACTCACAGCGCCTGATATCAAATCGTCATAGCGTGTAGGGTTAATAACAAAGCGTATCCCGTCGGAGGCTTTTAATGTACCTCCAGGAAAGTTTTCTCCAGTGATAAAAAGCAGATCGTTGCTGGTTGGTTCTTGAAAGTAATAACCGGAATTTAAAGTTGGAACAAACGACAGGCAGGATTCGTCAACCGTGTTTGTCATTGCAAAGCTATTGGGAACGGCGTGTCTAATTTCACGCGCCATTTTTTCTAGCACAAATTGAGCTTGGGTTTGAATTCTTTGTCTTGAACTTGCATCAACATACCCTTTCATCCCAACTTGAACATAACCTGCAATCCCCAGCATGATGATGCTACCAATAACAATGGCCAGCACGAGCTCTATGAGAGTGAAACCTCTTTGACTCATTAATAATTACCTCGGTAACCAACCAATGAAATCGCTAACGCGGAACCAGCAAATATATCTAGCTTCACTTGCTTCATTTTAGGGACACTTCCTTCGAGCTCTGTCGTTTTTACCGCAACCTCTACACGAAAATTGATATAACTACTGTCTGCACTATTACCGACAACATCTGAGAGTTGGTATTTTTCGCTACCTGACGGACAACTATTCTGAGTATTTTCGGTGTACCAACAACCAATATAATCATCAACGTCATTAAAAGCAGAGGGCGAAGCCTCTCCATCTCTTCCAAGAAGTGAGCAAGCGTCTGCCCCGCTTTCGCCGCAGCGGAGCATGCCACCGTTGTCATCATAATAATGGTCAAAATTGCGGGCCAAAATTTGCGACATCATGCTATGTCCTAAAGCAATGGCTCGACTTTGATAATGGGAGGTGGAAGCATCTTTAATTTGTGGTATCAATGCTGTCGAAAACATCACCATGGCGATGCCCATCAAGACGATCGCAATAATCATCTCAATAAGCGTCATTCCTCGAAGCGTTTTTTTGCCTTTCATCGTCATGAGCAACCACCTTTACTTACGTAACCTTGCTCATTAATTGTGACCGTACAGGTTTGAGAGCTATTATTTTCGCTAATAGAGATAGTGACCGAAGGAGGGGTCGGATTTCCTAGCAGATCAAATTGAACCTCTCGGACAGGAGAAAAAGTAACACTGCTATCTTCTACCCAATCACTACGACTACTGGACTGAGATGAGCAAGAGGCTTTTGAGCCGATACAATTGGTTGCTATGGATAGAATAAAATCGTTATTTCCTACCGCACTACTGACATTAGATTGCATGCGATTCACCTGGACTTGGCGAACAACAGAAATGACTTGATCTTGAATTGCGACGGCAGAAATACCAGTGCGTATAAATCGACTGGATGCATAAAGTGATAATATAGAGAGGATGACGATGACCATGATCAGCTCAATGAGAGTAAACCCTGATATCGTTGAGCGCGACTTCATACTGAGGAACCTTCGGCTTACAACAAGCGATTAAATTATAAGCAAAAAAGCATGGTAATTTTGGACTAAAATCACACTTCTTTTACATAGCAAACAAGATTGCTCTAGATTAGTTTTTCGATCTATCGATTTCTTCTTCAATTCGATCGTAAGTTTCTTTGTTGCTTAGCGTCTCAGAAACGTGCTCAGCGGTTTGCTTAGTTTGCTCCCACTTGGCTTCATAAGTTTCTGGTTCAAAGCTGATAAATCTTGGTAATACCACATAACCGACGACACCCAAGATAATCAGCACAACGACAAACTCTATTGCACTAAGACCCGATGATTTACGCATATGAACCATTCCGAGATTAATCAAAATAAAGAGATAAAGGCCAGACTAGCTGGCCTTTGAATTTAATTAATTGCCACAATCATTAACTGTAATTGTTGGTTCTTGTGCAGTTGGTAGCATCGAGTATTGAACAGAACAGTTAGAAGCATCATTGTTTCCTTCGTAACCAAATGTAATAGCGTTGCTACCTGATGTAATGACATTCCAATCTGTATCCAATCCTGTTACGGCGTTCATAATGCCATTCCCAGACGCCTCTGGATAACCATTTACTAGATTGATAGTTCGACCATTCTCAGTAATTGACTGCCCTTGAGAAACAGATTCCAAACCATCAATTGCAGCCTTGCCATATACAATACCTGCTGCGCCATCTAAAGCACCTTTAAGGCCTTGAAGAGCTGAGTTACGAGCATCATCTTGCAGGTTAAGGAAACGTGGTGCCGCAGTGACCGCTAGAATACCTAGGATTACAATAACCACTACTAGTTCGATAAGGGTGAAACCACCTTGTCTTTTCATTGTTTACTCTCTCTATGTAAGCATGCAGTGTGACTGCAAGGTTTCGTTTAGGTCACGCGACCATTTTGGATATTGTCAAAACGGTTTGGAGCAGCAACGTTCACTAAAACTGACCGTGAAGTGGATACTGTATCTACCGCTTGAGCAGAATGACGAATCGCCATTATTCCGAAAAGGTTTGATAACAAAGGTAATCATTTTATGGTTTACCTTTTATTACAACCTTAGGCTTATGGTAATGTTTGCATTATACCGACTTTCATTCCCATTTATAGTACTTAAGTGTCAAAAAATTCACTCCGCCGACATTTCGACGTCTATTATCAGTCGATTAGCGGTAGACATAACTACAATTGTTTGGCCACTTTCGTAAGTATAGTTGCAGATATAACGATTACTTTTGATTGTTCCGCTAATATCTAATAACTCACTAGCCATAATCTTACGTTGCGGGTAATGAACAGCTAACCAATATCCGCAATCGAGTACGCCTTGTTGTGTGAATGGCGACACCAACCCCCCTTCAGTCATGGTGAGTTGAAAACCATCCATTTCCATATGATTGGGCTCACCTTGCACTAACCACGCTTGGTGATAACGCTGAACACTGTCTAGCATCCAAACCTTTGCGAGTTTTGCACCTGTCGCTTGTGCTTCTTCAGTGACTGGCTGCAATTTAATAGCCATTCCAACCACGATGATGACCGCAACTAAGCCAAACATAATGAGCGTTGCTCGGCTTTGATTCTCAACCACGTATTAGCCGCCTTTGATGATGTCCAGCATCCCCCACATTGGTAAGAAAATACCCAATGCAAGTACCATCACCATCCCAGCGACAATGACCAAAAGTAATGGTTCTATTCTTGCCGTCAGTGTTTTAAGGTCATAATCCACTTCTCGATCATAAAAATCTGAGACTTCGAGCAAAAGTTCATCAATACGACCCGTTTCTTCACCAACGGCAATCATTTGAATAACTAATGGCGTAAAAATATTGCTGTTGATGGCGGTAACAGAAATGGTGCTACCCGCTTCGATGGCGGCTTTCATCTCTAAAATTCGATTTTCTAAAAAGCGGTTACCCAATGCTTCACCAGCAAGCGCCAAAGATTGGTTGAGCGGCACACCTGATTTCAACATCAACGAGAATGTTCGAGCAAAGCGCGACAATTGAGCGCGATTTACGATATCACCGACGATTGGTAAGCGGAGGCGAAATTTATCAAATTTCTCCCGCCCATCTGCTGTCGCAACCCAAGCTTTGAACACAAAGAATGCACCGACTATAGCGGCAATGAGCAATCCCCAGTAGTGAACAAAGAAGTTGGACGTCGCAATCAAGATCCGAGTTGGAAGCGGCAACTCAACCCCAAAACGAGTAAACATCGATGCAAACTCGGGGATAACCAGAATGTTCAGAATGAACATGGCGATGGTAATAAATACGATAACGAACGTCGGGTAGCGCATCGCGGCTTTAATGCGTTTACGTGTTTCTAGCTCTTGCTCATAGTAGTTTGCTAGCTGCAGTAATGCTTCATCGAGTCGACCGGTATTCTCACCCACGTTGATCATGGAAACGAATAACGGACTAAACACTTTGTTGTGCGGCTGCATCGCAGACGATAAGCCACGACCATTACTCAACTCAGAAACCACATCTTCTAGCGCTTCTTTAAGCTGTTTGTTCTCACAGTTTTGCAGTAAGCCGCGCATTGAGCGCAGCAAAGGCACACCAGCTTTAGTTAAGCTGAACAACTGACGAGAAAACAGGATAATCACTTCCAGTGGAATGGCAGGAACCAACAATTTAGACAAACTAACGTGGTTCTTTACGCCTTCTTTCTCTAATCGCAGATTGAGCGGGATGATCCCTTTATTCATCAACGCTTCCGCTGCGGCTTCTGAATTCACCGCATCGACTTTGCCACTGGTTGATGAGCCGTCTAATGTGCGGCCTTGATAACGAAAAGTTGGCATTCACTTACCTACATGAAAATGGGATCAGTTTTACCCGAAGCGTCACCCTCGCCGAGGGTCATCACTTCATCCAGGCTCACAGCACCTTGCAGTGCAAGCTCCATTGCTGAGGCAAGAAGCGGTTTGTAGTTTTCTGAACGTCGAGCCGCTTGTGCAAAGCCAACCGCATCATTCGCGCGCAGCTTATCCATCATCTCATGTTCCAGCTCAAGCATTTCAAACACACCGATTCGACCTCGATATCCCGTCAAGTTACAGTTTTGACAACCTGCTCCTTTGTGAAAAGTCACCCCAACTTGATTTGGAAAACGCCCTGCTAACCATTGTTGACGCGACTCATCGAGATGATCTTGGGTTTTACAATCTGGACAAACACGGCGAACCAATCGCTGAGCCACAACGGCACGCACGGCGCTGGCAACGAGATAGCCTGGCGCACCCATGTCGATCATACGCAGTGCGCTGTCGACCGCATCGTTGGTATGCAACGTACTCAATACTAAGTGGCCGGTTAGTGCTGCTCGCAAGCCAATCTCTACCGTCTCTTGGTCACGCATCTCACCAATCAAAATGATGTCAGGGTCTTGACGCAAGAAGGTGCGTAGCACGCGTGAAAACGTTAAGTCGATCTTGCTGTTGATCTGTACTTGCGTGATGCGTGGTAAACGGTATTCCACCGGATCTTCTGCGGTGATGATCTTTTTACCCGGTTCATTGAGCTCACTCAACGCGCCGTAAAGTGTCGTGGTTTTCCCCGATCCCGTAGGGCCAGTTACCAAAATCATGCCATGAGGACGAGATAACTGACGACGCAAGCGTGCCAGTAGCTCAGGCGGTAAACCCGATTCTTCTAATGGACGTAAGCCTGACGACTGGTTAAGCAGACGCATTACAACCGATTCACCGTACTGAGTCGGTAACGTCGACATACGAATATCAATCGATTGGCCACGAACTTTGATGTTGAAGCGACCATCTTGTGGCAGACGCTTCTCAGAAATATCCAAGTGCGCCATCAACTTAAGGCGTAATACCAATGCAGAAGCGATGTTCACTTCGTTCAGAATGGTTTCATGCAGCACACCATCGACACGCTGGCGTAAACGCAGGACTTTATCGTCTGGTTCGATATGGATATCCGATGCACCAACTTGCACCGCGTCTTCAAACATCGAATTAACCAGTTTTACCACGGTGACTTCTTCACTGTCGGCTTCATCGATGCCATAGTCAAAGCTTTGTACGTCTTGGTGCTCTGCTTGTAACTGCTCAGCAAAGGACGCGATCTCTTTGGTACGGCGGTAGTAACGGTCGAAACTGCTGATCAACTGACGCTCAGAGGCAATGATGAACTCAAGGTTGTACTCACCTAGCAAGTTCATTAAAGACTCTTGGGTAAACAGATCCGCCGGATCACTCATCGCAACACGTAAAGTGTCACCATTACGAGCCACCACCATTGCACGTAAACGACGAGCATGCACTTCTGGCAGTATTTGCACCGCATCCGCATCCACTGGAGCGCGTCCAAGATCGATCAACGGTAATCCTAGTTGCTGAGACAAGAACTCCAGCATTTGCTTTTCGGTAATAAACCCGAGGTCAATCAGGGCATCACCTAACTTTTGTCCGGTACTGCGCTGAGCGGATAGAGCTTGCTGAATTTGATCTTCCGATACGATGCCTTCTTCAACGAGTAGGTCACCTAAGCGTTTTCTCAACTGAATTTTCATTGTGCGCTCTCCAGTTGCTTTAAGATGGTTAATCGATCGCGAATAAAAGCTTGCGACTGATTCGAGATCCCTACTTTACCTAACGCTTCGTTGTAAGAGTTAATCGCAGCAGTAAAAGTGAGCGCTCGCTCTTGCTGAATCGCCAAACCAAGCCACCACCGGGCATTGTCTGGCTCGCGTTGAGTCAGTAGCTGGTAGCTTTCTAATGCGATGTCGTTTTGCTTTTGTTTCTGCGCAAGGGCTGCGCGCATTGCCAAGTAATCTCGACTCGGCATTGGAGGCAAGTGAACCAGTGGGCTCAGTGCCGCAGAAGGCTGATTGGCTTTAACCAATAGCTTCGACAACGCGAGTCTTAGTGGTTGGTTATCCTTATCAAGGTTGATGCCTTCTTGCAGGATTTCGTAAGACTTTCTGGTATCCCCTTTACCGAAATAAAGCGCCGCCAGCTTTTGACGCGTTTCGATATTGCTTGGCTCATAACGCAATGCTTCGGTATAAGCAGAAAGCGCCGTTTCCATATCGTTTGCATCAATGGCTTTTTCTGCTCGACTGATCGCTTTCAACGATAACTGACGGTGTGAAAGTTCAACTTGCTCAATGCGCATTGAACTCTCTTCAACCAAATTGGTGGTCGTATTGCTCGGTGCATTCGCTACTTGCGCGATCAGCATCGGAGCGTCTGAACTCATATCCACATCCGCACGTGAACCAAATACGCCCTCACTAGGTTGAGGCGTTGGTAAAGCTGCAACTGCTTGCGGTTTTTCTACAGGTTTAGAATAAACCACGTTGCTGGTTTCTGGTGTCATCTTATTGGTAGGAGAAGATGCCAGACGGTCAGCATTAGCGGTGTCTAAAGGTTGCGTTGCGCTTGGTTGGAACGATGTGATCTCATCTGAAGGTGTAGGGCCTTGGGACACAGCCCAGCCGCCGACGGCAAGACTTAATGAAAAACCAGCAACCAACCACAACCAGGGCTTACTGCGTGAGACATTCGGAATCTCAGCACGAGTAAGTTCACTCGGTGATGTTTTTTCAGCAAGTTCAGATAATGCTTTATTGATGGCACTCAAGGTTGACTCCATCCCCAAAATACGGGTGTTTTAAACTTAGGTTTACGGGCATCAAACGTATCGTGCATGGCCGCATAAACGTGGTGATTTTTCAGTAAGGTACAACGGTCGTTAAACGCAGCTAACAGAGCTTTATGACTAATTTGGTTGATCAACCTTGGTATGCCCATGGCTGAACGCCAAATCGCTTTTTTCTGTTCAATGGAGAAAATGTGCGACCCATTACCCGCTTTGTCTAAGCGGTTATTGATGTACGCAACTCCTTCATCGACAGACAACGGACGCAGCCCACAACTGAACGTAATGCGTTGACGAAACTGTCGTAATTCGTGCATGGACAAGCGTTCATCCAATTCAGGCTGACCGAAAAGTACCAACTGAATCAATTTGTCTTGCTCGGTTTCTAAATTGCCGAACAAGCGCAGTGTTTCTAAAGCCTCAGGAGAAAGAGCTTGAGCTTCATCGACGATCAGAACGGTTTTCTTCCCGGTTGAATGCACACGAATCAAGTGTTCTTGAATTAAAGAAACAATGCGCAATGGATCGTCATTATCAATACCTAGCTCTCTTGCCACGGCAAACTGTAATTGCTCTCCGTTGAGCACAGGATTGGGTAGATAGACCAATTCCACTTGCGATTCGATCTGTTCAATCAGCTTGCGACAAACCATGGTTTTGCCCGTACCAACTTCACCTGTCACCTTAATCACCCCTTCTCCCATCTGCACGGCGGCTAAGATGGTTTGAATCGCCTCATAGTGAGGCACTAACCCCAAAAACATTTCCGTATTTGGGGTCAGTGAGAAAGGTTGAACTCGAAATCCAAAATGCGACAAGTACATAACGAATCACAAACTCTTTGAAAAGCGAACGTTTCTTCTGCGCTTATTGCGCATCAGGGAACCACTCTTGCAGCAAATCACGCGAGCGCTCTAGCTCTTTTTGCCAAGAGTTCACGCCAACAACGGTCGGTTTAAGCAGAATAACTAGCTCGGTTTTTTGCGTCACATTCGAAGTGTTTCGGAACAAGTGCCCCAGAGCAGGCACGTCGCCAAGGAATGGGACTTTTGACACTTGCTCGACATTTTGTTGCTTCATCAAGCCGCCGATAACCACAACATCGCCATCTTTCGCACGAATGACCGAATCAGATTCTCGAATCGAGCTTTTTGCCAAAGGCAATTGAATGTTTTGAAAATCACCACCAAGATTTAACTGCTTCACTTCTTCTGTGACTTCAATGACCGCTGGATGCACATGCAAGAACACGTTGCCCTTGTTGTCGATTTGTGGCGTCACATCAAGTGAAATGCCCGAGAAGAATGGCGTCAGTTCTACTTCAGGGACCGCATTAGAGTTTTCACCATTACCCGCATTACTGGAAAGCTCAGTCACGAAGTACTGATCGGTACCAACTTTGATCACTGATTTTTGGTTGTTCGCCGCCGTAATACGTGGGCTTGAGAGCACATTTAGGTCGCCTTGGGTCGACATAAAGTTTAATACAGCCTCGAAGTTACCATCAGAGATCGTAACGTTGGTTTGACCGCCAAGAAGCGTACCAATCGCATCTAATGGAGGCAGAGCAGAAGCGGGGCGATTAACAATGATACTGCCTGAGTTACCAATTGACGCCGATAAGTTAGACCAGTTAATACCTTGCTGGTAACCATCGCTGAGCGTGACTTCTAAGATTTTCGCTTCAAGAATCACCTGGCGCTGCATTCGTTCTTGAGATACACCCAAAAACTCACGCACTTCACGAATATCATCAGGGAAAGCTCGCACGGTGATCACACCAGCTTGTGGCGTAACTACCACACTTTGGCCTTTACCCGAACCAATTAAGTTCGCCACCGCTTGTTGCAACATTGGCCAAAAATCACTTTCGGTGATGGTTTCAATGCGCGTTCCGCCTGTTGATGTCGTCGAGCTATCATTGCCGTTATTGCTGTTGTTGGAATCTGAAGAGTCAGAGCTGTCTGAACTACCACCAGAATTGGACGTACCAGCTGAAGTAACGGAACCCGTGACTATGCTCGTCAGTGAGCGACCTGAGCGTTTAAACTGTAGGTAGTCGACTGGAATCGTCACCGTACGCATACCTGCCGGATAAACTTGGATTACTTTGCCCGATTTCATGACATCGTAACCGTACATGTTTTGTACAACGCTAAGCACTTCATCTAATGTCACGTCAGAAAGGTTGACCGTGATATTGCCTTGAACCGCTGGATGAATCGCAACGCTGTATTCTGTCCCTTTTACCAACGAAGCAAAGAAACTTCTCGCCTCTACTGCATTGGCTTGGATACGAAAACGCTTTGACGTTCCGTTATCAGAAGAAACATTGGAGTCTAAGTTAGGCATAAGATCCGCTTCTACCGAAGAAGGAATTTCCTCCAACGCGCGGCTATTCGCTTGATTGATAGATTCATTGAGAGCTTGCTTCACTTCAACCGGATCGCGGTGACCCATCGAACATCCCATTAAAGAAGCAATCGTTATTCCTACAACTAATTTGCGCATATCTGATCAGGCTCTGGTTATTATTTTTTTACGTTTAAACCAAAAAGCTCAAGGTTCCACTGACGGCTACCACGCTTTAAAGTTACAAATTCACTATTGATGCTTGCTACTCGATAACCGTTAAACAGTTCACCCTGTTCGACAAGTCGGTTATTCATGATTGCGACACATTCGGTATTTGGCTTACAGACAATGCTGTTCAGTGTCGGCAAGCGGTATTGTTTCGCTTTGGGCTTGGCAGACACCTCTGCTGGTTTTTGCCAACCAAGTGGTGCAGTTGGATCCTGATTTGCCAAGACTGAACCAGACAAGGCGATAGCCGCGATTGAGATAATGAGTTTTTTAACCACCGATAAACTCCTCTCGAGAACCTAATGTGTACACTTCAAGCACTAACTTCGCTTTTGGATATTCTTCTACTTTGTAACTGAAGCTACGCCAAAAATAGCTGGCAGGTAAGCTCTCTAACTTGTTTAAGTAGTTGGCAATAGAAAAGTAGTCACCAGTTAGCTCCATACGCACTGGGTGTACGTAGTAGCCAGAGTATTGTGATGCTTCTTTATCTTCTGTGATCGGCTCAGATGGCAGAGTCTGCAATGACACCAAGTGAATGCCACTTTGCTGCTCTAATACGCTCTCTAATACGCCCGCCATTTGTGAAGGCGTTACCAAGTGTTCAATAATTTGCGACAACTGCATCGAAAGATGCTGACTTTCCGTCAACAGGTTGGAAATTTCCAAATCAATATCTGCGTTTGGATCTTTCTTCAATTGAGCCTTAACACGTAAAATATCAATTTCTGTTTTTTGGTTTGACTGCTTTAAGTTACTCAGCTGTCTTTCATTGTTTGAGATCTGATTGAGCTTAGGTTCTAGCACCAACGTAAACAGCAACATAACTACAGTCACGAAGCCACACAGCGCCACCAGCATTTTCTCGCGCGCGCTCATGTCTCCAAAGCGCTCTTCTAATGAGCTCCAGAATTCGTTCATTTCTCTTTATCCTCGCGCGTTTTCAACTCAAACGTCACTATGTCTTTCTCATTGCGACCGATTTTCACGTCGTCAAATGTTCGCCCAACAAGACTGATCTCATTCTTGAACTGGCTTACCCAACTCGGCACTGAACTCGGAGCTTTCGCTAAGCCTTTTAAATCCAAGGTGTTGTTGTTGATGCGAATTTCGGATAAAGAGATTTCTTGGTTGCCCAATTTTGCTAATGACTGCATCACACCTGAGTAACCCGTGCGTTGCGAATCATCGTACTTGCCCACCGCTTTCAAGGAATCTCGCTTAGCTTTGACTTCACGCTCTAGACGCGCTTTGGCCGCTAACTTATTTGGATCAGGCTGATGCTTTCGCAGCTTCACTTGGTAGTAATCTAAGTCAGATTTAAGAATATCGCCCTTGCCTTTCACAATCGCGATTTCATCTTCCAAACCTTCACTTTGCCAAGACACGTAGCCGTAAGACAACAGAATCACAGCCGCAGCCGCACCCCAAGAAATCGCCACATTTTTTAGCGTAAGGAGATCTTTTTTCGGCTTTAAATGATCAGGATATAGATTGACGCGTCGATTTGTAGACGCCGCCGCCGCATCCGCAAGCACATGACCAGAGAGTTCATGTTCTTCAGGCAGTAGTGACGATACTTTGGTGCTTAAGCGGTAGTTAAGCGACTGAACCAATTCGTTCTCATCTTCTTCATCACAGCACACTTTCAATTGGTGCAACTGAACCTGACGAAGCTGAGCAGAGAGGTAGTCTATCGAACGTTGCAGCTCCAGAGACAAACTGTCCATCTGTAGCTCGCTTGACGGTACACCAGTAAGAGGAGGTGTCACGCTACGAATCGAACGATGGAATGCAATGGTGTGCTCAACAAAAGCACTGATGCGGAAATGCCCACGCGCGCTGCGTTGCAGCAACAAAAAGTTACCAAGCTCACCAGCGGTACCACCCCAAACATCATCTTCCGGAATGATCGCTTCTAACGGCAATTGAGCACGACTAGCCAGTAGCACAATTTTATCAAGCATCTTTCTTGATAAAACATAAGCTTGCACTTTACTTGAGTTTGGTAGCTCTACCGCATCAGCGATGATATCGATGGCACGCTCAGAAATAAGCTCTTTGAGTAAAAACGGCAGCGCCGCCGACCACTCTTGGCGTGGCATGGCTGGCTTGTCGATTTGATACATCTGATAGTAGTTGTGTGACAGCACTACGGTCAGAGAATCATAAGCGCTCGCGGCAACGCTTAACGCTTGCTCAACAGCGCGTTCCCAATTTGATTCAGAAATTTCAAACTGAGACGGACGGCCACTTTTAGCTGGTGATGATAAATAAACTGCGTCTGGCTGAATAACCAAAAAGCAAGAGCGACCACCACCAGATGATCGCATCAGCTTGTCGAATACTGCTTTAAATTCCATGATTATTATCTTTATTTTTTCCGCCAGCGATTTCGTCTTCCCAATTTAACTTGGGATTCTGATTGAGAATGTTGCGCTGTTTGTGGGCGAGGAAGATATTGCTGCTCTGCAGAAAAATAGCGTCCTTGTCCGCCGTACACACCTAATTCAAGAAGCGTGTTTAGCTCTTGTTGATTCTCAATTCCCACTGCTATGATTTTGGTTTTGCTGTTCGCCGCTGCACCTAGCATACTGCGGACAAAAAGCTGGTTCTCATGTCGCTGATCGATTTTTGCTACCAAGCTGCGATGAAGCTTGAGATAACGAATGTCCACTTCTTTTAGGTAGTGAGTGCTGACGATGGTTCGTCCCGCTTGCCCCACCATGAGATGGCATCCCAAACCGGCCAGCATTTTAGCGACTGGTCGCATAAAGTCTAAGTGTCTTACAAATTGTGCTTCCACAAACTCAAAATTGAGACACTTTCTCTGCTCGCGTGACAACTGTAAAAGTTCATCACGAAACCACTTGAAGTATTCGCGACTCGAAAAAGGCGTCACATTTAGATTTAGAGCATAATTTTTAGAGCTGTCAAAATTCTCTTTAAAGTCTTTTAAGAATTTATGAAGTACAGCTCTATCCATTTGAGCTTCATAGCCCACTTGTCTGATAGCAGAGATAAACCGGGACGCTTTAACAATGCCATTTTCAGGATCCCGAATTCGACATGTTAACTCTTCGTGTAAGGCTTTTTTATGCGTCGCATCACTTATTGAGTGAACCGATTGTGCGTAGAGTATCACATTTTCTGATGTAAGTGCCGTATCAAATAACGTACGCCATCTCACACTTCCGCGCGCTTCTTCATCGTGGTTCCATTTCTTAAAACGGCTCCAGTTATTGTTGTTTTGTAGCTGCGCACTTCTGAGTGCCGTTTCCGCCTCATCAATAATTTGGCTGTGTCGCTCTCCCTCTTTGTACATAGTGATACCAATATGGCACCAGTTGTCGGGGTCGAGCGGATCTGGCGGCGTAAGTTTCTCTAGTTGACGAATACATTGTGAGGCCAAGTTGGCAACATCTTTGGCGCTTTGATGAGGTAAGAACAGTGCAAAATCGGCATCGTAATAACGAGAGAACACCACGTCTGGGTAACGCTGCACTAAATTGGATAACAAGCTGCCGACTTCAACAATAAACTCGTCGGTGATTTGCTTATCTTGCTCTTCTTCCACGAGCTTCCAATCTTGAATACGAATCAGCAAGACCGCGCCACGTGCGCCACTCTCTAAAAGAGCCGATTCCAGCTTGCTATCAAAGAGCACTCGATTGGCTGTTCCAGTGAGCTTATCGAGAAAAGTTTGAGTGCGGATAAAGGTATCAAAGCGGCTGCGCTCCTGACGCGCATCCTGTAATTCTTCGATCAACACATCGAGTGCTTCACTCGCGGTGTAAGGCCACTCTTTTTTATCTCCCTTGGCGTATTGCTCAACTCGCCCCGCCAAGATCATTCTTCCTCGCTCTTCCAGCATTTCTGAACCAGCAAGCTGCTCTTTTAGCCACGCAACACCGCGCATCAAACAAAAGATGATCAAAATAACGGCAAGAGTGATCGACCACAACGCCTGCATGGAGTAGCTGTAACCTAAGTAGGGAGGGATGGCTTTAAAACGGATGACATAGTCTTGATTGTGAGTCAGCTGGTACTCAGTTTCAAACAAGGCCGACGCTTCTATTTGATGCGAAGTGTCTTTGAACCGATAAACGACGGCGTTGTTTGTCGAGAGCGTCATTTCAACGATGTTGCTTGCTTGCAACATTTTGGGCATCCAACGCTGCATAGAATAAGCTGCATCAGGATCTTCCATCTCTTTATCAACAACCTCGACAATCCCTTCCAAGTAGTGGGTAAGATATTCTTGCCCAAGTCGTTTGAAAGAGAGGGTGCCGCCGACAAACAAGATAAACATTGCGCATATAACGATCATGGTGACAAAAGCCACCAGCCGCGTGCTTAGCTTAAGAGTTGGGGTATACCTCATGAATACCAAATTCCTTTTCTATTCATCATATACCTTATTGAAATATTTATACTTGATAAGTGCTCGGCAAACAATCGGATTAGTCTGATTGTGAGAGTTGGAAGCATATAGAGAATTGCTTTCATTGATAAGCTTTATCGTTAGTGCGAAGTGATTAAAAAGATCGGGCTCACATGCTGAATTCAGGCAATAAAAAAGCCGCGATATTCGCGGCCTTTTCGATTCAAACATAGCGGGGATTCAGAACGGAATATCGTCATCAAAATCCATTGGTGGCTCGTTGTATTGCTGCTGTGGTTGCTGCGGAGCCTGTTGCTGCTGTTGAGGTGCATTGTATTGCTGCTGAGCCGGTTGTTGAGGTTGACCCCAACCGCCTTGCTGCTGTTGTTGACCGCCCATTGCAGGAGCGCCACCTTGAGCACGGCCACCAAGCATTTGCATTACACCATTGAAACCTTGAACCACAACTTCTGTTGAGTAGCGATCTTGGCCACTTTGGTCTTGCCATTTACGAGTTTGAAGTTGGCCTTCAACGTAAACTTGTGAACCTTTACGCAGGTATTCACCAGCAACTTCTGCCAACTTACCGAACAACACAACACGGTGCCATTCTGTTTTTTCGCGCTGTTCGCCAGTCGCTTTGTCACGCCATGACTCAGAAGTAGCAATCGTGATGTTTGCTACCGCACCGCCATTAGGCATGTAACGAATTTCAGGGTCGTTACCTAGATTCCCCACCAAAATAACTTTGTTAATTCCACGGCTGGCCATGATGTGCTCCGTTTCACTCTGGATCTGTATATTAATTTTAGCGCAATAGAATACACGCTTTGATGTTTTGGTTAAAGCCCAATGCCATTGTGTTCGATCACGCCCTACGCTAGAACCAAAATCTCAGTTCAACTTTCATATGTAGCATTTTTGATTCGCGTTGCAGACTTCATTCGTGAACCTTTGAATCTCAACGCATTTATTCACCAAAGCTATAGCTCTCCCCATACTTTAATGCCAACTTACGGCCTCTACTGAACCTTGGGAGATTTGAACACGTGAGAAAGTCGGCTTACGCAAGAAAGCTATTTCTGATTAGTATGGAAGACGATGCTGCGCAAAAAGTCGCATCATTAGAAAAGTACATCGATATGAGCATTCCTGTAATCTCAACCGATGCCCTAATGGAAGCGAAACCCGAACATCGAAATAAAATTCTACTCATTGACTTCAGTGAACATAAATCACTCGTTCAATCGATTAAAAACCTGCCATTGGTTTGGAAGAACTTTGAGACGGTCGTGTTCAACGTTCCAAAGCGCCTCACTACGGATGAACTGCTCGCCTTCGGTCAATTAAAAGGCTTGTTTTACAGCGAAGATTCTTTAGAACAAGTCGGCGAAGGACTGAAAGGCATTGTCAACGGGCAAAACTGGCTACCACGCAACGTAACCAGCCAACTGCTGCACTACTATCGAAATGTGATAAATACTCACACCGCGCCAGCAACCGTCGATCTCACCATTCGTGAACTGCAAGTGCTGCGTTGTCTGCAAGCCGGGGCATCGAATAGCCAGATGGCAGAAGAACTGTTTGTTAGCGAATTTACGATCAAGTCGCACCTGTATCAGATCTTTAAAAAGCTCTCAGTGAAAAACCGAGTTCAAGCCATTGCTTGGGCCGATCAAAACTTGATGTCTTAACCTTACATTCATGTATTAAGACGACTAATAGAACCTGAGATTACGAGCCCAGCGAGTCGAATAGTGAACACAACGAGAGAGTAAGTTTCCTGTTTATTGTTAGACATAGCTCCTCAACAGCGGCACGGCCTGACTGATCATGCTTTTTTCCGCACTGCGTCTCACATTTTTTCCTACTTTATTCATGATTCATGCGCGACTCTCGTGTTAAAGTGTTGCGCAGATTCTTGATAATGACGAGAAAGGATATTCCCCCAATGATTAAAAAATGTCTGTTCCCTGCTGCAGGCTACGGCACGCGCTTTCTTCCAGCTACAAAATCAATGCCAAAAGAAATGATGCCAGTAGTGAACAAACCGTTGATTGAATACGGCGTTGAAGAGGCAATTCAAGCTGGTATGAACGGTATGTGTATTGTGACAGGCCGTGGCAAACACTCAATCATGGATCACTTTGATAAGAACTACGAGCTTGAGCACCAAATTAGTGGTACCAACAAAGAAGAGTTACTTGTCGATATTCGTGAGATCATTGAATCAGCGAACTTTACCTACATTCGCCAACGTGAAATGAAAGGTCTAGGTCACGCGATTCTAACGGGGCGTGAACTGGTTGGTGATGAACCTTTCGCTGTAGTACTTGCCGATGACTTGTGTGTGAACGAGGAAGAAGGCGTTCTTGCTCAAATGGTTGCGCTGTTTAAGCAATTCCGCTGTTCTATCGTGGCAGTACAAGAAGTACCTGCTGATGAGACGCACAAATACGGCGTGATTTCTGGTGAAATGATCAAAGATGACATCTACCGCGTAGATGACATGGTAGAAAAACCAGAACCAGGCACAGCGCCAAGCAATCTTGCGATCATTGGTCGTTACATCCTTACCCCTGATATTTTTGAACTCATCGAAAACACAGAACCAGGTAAAGGTGGTGAAATCCAAATTACGGATGCGCTGCTGAAACAAGCAAAAGCCGGTTGTGTTCTCGCATATAAATTCAAAGGTAAGCGCTTTGATTGTGGTAGCGTAGAAGGCTACATTGAAGCAACAAACTACTGTTTCGAAAACTTGTACCTAAAAGATGAAAAGAAGTCTGAATTAGGTAAGCACGCGACAAAGAAAGAAGTGTAAGCCTTTCATCAGCCTAGACTCTAAAGCCCGGTTTTATACCGGGCTTTTTGTTTACTGTTTTTTTGTCCAGTATTCCTTTGCACATTTCTCACACTATGTAATACTTGCCCAACTTGGTTATACATAGAGCAAAAATGATGGATAAAATAGAAGTTCGCGGTGCCCGAACCCATAACCTCAAAGACATCAATCTGACTATTCCTCGCGATAAACTGACAGTAATTACTGGGTTAAGCGGCTCCGGTAAGTCCTCTCTCGCATTCGATACCTTATATGCAGAAGGCCAACGACGTTATGTCGAATCACTGTCTGCTTATGCTCGTCAGTTTTTGTCTCTTATGGAAAAACCAGATGTCGATCACATCGAAGGTTTATCACCGGCGATTTCTATTGAACAAAAATCGACATCTCATAACCCTCGCTCAACCGTCGGTACCATCACCGAAGTTTACGACTACTTACGTCTGCTTTACGCTCGTGTTGGTGAACCACGCTGTCCTACTCACCACGCCCCATTAGCCGCACAAACTGTCAGCCAGATGGTGGATAAAGTATTGGAACTGCCAGAAGGCAGCAAAATGATGCTGCTTGCTCCAATAGTAAAAGAGCGCAAAGGCGAGCATGTAAAAACACTAGAAAACCTTGCCGCCCAAGGTTTTATTCGAGCGCGTATTGACGGCGAAACTTGTGATCTTTCAGATCCTCCAACACTTGAGCTACACAAAAAACACACCATTGAAGTCGTGGTCGACCGATTCAAAGTTCGCCCAGATCTGCAACAACGTTTAGCAGAGTCATTTGAGACGGCGCTAGAGCTTTCTGGTGGTATTGCGGTGATTGCTCCGATGGATGGCGATGGGGAAGAAATCATCTTTTCAGCGAACTTCGCTTGTCCGCAATGTGGCTACAGCATGCAAGAGCTGGAACCGAGATTGTTCTCATTTAACAACCCAGCAGGCGCGTGTGGAACTTGTGATGGCTTGGGTGTACAACAGTATTTTGATCCAAGCCGAGTGATTCAAGATGACTCACTCAGTTTGGCACAAGGTGCTATTCGTGGTTGGGATCAAAAGAATTACTATTACTTCCAAATGCTGACTTCATTGGCGGATCATTATGGATTTGATTTGCATGCTCCGTTCAACTCTCTGCCAAAGAAAACGCAAGACGTTATTCTCAAAGGCTCAGGTCGCACCGAGATCGAGTTTAAGTACATCAATGATCGCGGCGACATTCGTGTAAAGCGCCACCCATTTGAAGGGATTTTAAATACGCTTGAACGTCGTTACCGCGATACCGAGTCCAACTCGGTTCGAGAAGAGTTAGCTAAATACATCTCGACAAAATCATGCTCAAGCTGTGGCGGTACTCGTCTACGCCTTGAAGCACGTAATGTATTTATTGCCGATACTACCTTACCTGAGATCGTTGAGCTCAGTATTGCAGATGCCCTTACCTTCTTCCAAACACTCAAGCTAGAAGGTCAACGTGCACAAATCGCAGAAAAGGTCATGAAGGAGATCAATGATCGTCTACAGTTCCTTGTAAATGTGGGCTTGAACTACCTTAATTTATCCCGGAGTGCAGAGACGCTATCCGGTGGCGAAGCACAACGCATTCGCTTAGCGAGCCAAATTGGTGCAGGTCTTGTTGGTGTCATGTACGTATTAGATGAACCGTCGATTGGCCTCCACCAGCGTGATAACGAACGACTCCTAAAAACACTGACTCATTTGCGCGATTTAGGTAATACCGTACTCGTGGTAGAACACGATGAAGATGCCATTCGCTGTGCCGATCACGTGATTGATATTGGCCCGGGAGCGGGGGTACACGGCGGTAATGTGGTTGCCGAAGGAACGATGGATGAGATCATCGCCAACCCGAACTCTCTCACAGGTCAGTATCTAAGTGGCGCAAAAGAGATAGTAGTCCCTAAAGAGCGTACCCCTCGCGATCCCAAGAAAACCGTCGAGCTACTAGGCGCAACAGGTAACAACCTGAAGAACGTCGACTTGTCTATTCCTGTCGGATTGTTTAGCTGTATTACTGGCGTGTCTGGCTCCGGTAAATCAACCTTGATCAACGATACGTTCTTCAAAATTGCACACACCCAACTCAATGGCGCTACTACTGCACACCCATCGCCTTATAAGTCGATTAAAGGTCTAGAACATTTCGATAAGGTTATCGACATCGATCAAAGCCCAATTGGCCGAACACCACGCTCGAACCCTGCGACGTACACGGGAATCTTTACCCCTATTCGCGAGCTGTTTGCTGGTACGCAGGAATCACGTTCACGTGGTTACAAACCTGGCCGCTTTAGTTTTAACGTTCGTGGTGGTCGCTGTGAAGCTTGTCAGGGGGATGGTGTTATCAAAGTCGAGATGCACTTCTTACCAGACGTGTACGTGCCATGTGATGTGTGTAAAGGGAAGCGCTATAACCGCGAAACACTGGAAGTACGCTACAAAGGCAAAACCATCGATGAAGTACTGGAAATGACCGTCGAGGATGCTCGCACCTTCTTCGATCCTGTTCCTGCGATTGCCCGCAAGCTGCAAACTCTAATGGACGTTGGTCTGTCTTACATTCGTTTAGGTCAAGCGGCAACCACATTATCAGGCGGCGAAGCGCAGCGAGTGAAATTGGCAAGAGAGCTATCCAAGCGTGATACGGGTAAAACCTTGTACATTCTGGATGAGCCAACAACTGGTCTGCACTTCCATGATATTCAGCAGTTATTGACCGTACTTCATCGCCTGCGCGATCACGGGAATACCGTTGTGGTTATCGAGCATAACTTGGACGTCATCAAAACAGCAGACTGGATCATCGACTTAGGACCAGAAGGCGGACAAGGCGGCGGAGAGATCATTGCCCAGGGAACACCAGAAGATGTGGCTCAGATCGAAGGTTCGCACACAGCTCGATTCCTTAAGCCTATGTTGAAATAGAAAAAACAGGTAAAGTACAAAGACCAGCCTACGCTGGTCTTTTTTCATTCAAAACAACGCAATATATATGGCTACTATACATGTAAGTGGAACCAAACTTTCTCCTGAAAAAGTACAAGTTCCTCTCAATCGCAAGTTTCTCATCGCCTTGGCCGTTCTGTTTTTACTGGCCATGCACTTTTTTATGCCCAATCCAGGTGGGTCAGGGTTAGCCTTATCCTTCAACGCAACAACGTGGATTGCATTTAGCTTTGCGTTAGGTATCGGTTGCTATCAGCTCGCGAGTAACCGCATTTTACGCTATTCAAAGCTAACCATCGGGTTACTGATCAGCGCGATCATCATGACGTTGCCAGTATTCTACCCCAATGCGGACAGCACTCTGGCAGCGAACAAACTTATCGGCCTGTGGAGTGGTTTCCTGTTTTTTGTTGTCTTACAGCAATTTCATTTCAGTAATAAGCATCGCCAACGGTTACTTTGGTTCATCGTACTGGCTGTCGTGATTGAAGCTCTATTTGGTCTGACGCAATATCTTTTTCTAAAACCAGGAAATCCTTTCGGCTACGACACGATTGCTAACCGTCCGTACGGGATCTTTCAGCAACCGAATGTGATGGCTAGCTTTCTCGCTACTGGATTAGTCATTGCCAGTTACCTTCTAGCTCGTCAACCCTATAAGTACTCACGTAAGCTAAGCGACGTTTACCTTTTATATGCCGTACCTGTTGTTACCTTGCCGTTGATTGTCGCGTTAGCTTCGCGCACAGGATGGCTAGCGACCATCATCGGTTTGTTGTTAGTGATTCCGTATATGTATCGCTTTGCAACCAAAGGCCGCTTTATTCGCTGGATCGCAGCTTTGGTTACGGGCTTGGTGCTCTCGTTCGTTGTAATGAGCATTGCATTCCCGGATGGAAGTGGACTGGCGACAGAGAAAGTGAATATGGAATCGCCTCGAGCGTACACTTTCCCTCAAACCTTGGATATGGTGATCGAGAAACCGTTCACTGGCTACGGTTACGGTAAGTTTGAATCTGAGTACATGCTGTACACCGCGCGCCAGCATGCGCTGAATGAGAACTATCCTGCAGGCTTGCCATCGATGGATCATCCACACAATGAAATGTTGTACTGGGGCGTAGAAGGTGGGCTTCTGCCTGTATTAGGCATAATCCTCGCAATGGGATTGGTTTTACATCGGATTTATCAAGCCAAACGTGGCACACGCCTAGCGTTGCTTGCGTTATTCATTCCTATCGTACTTCACTCTCAGTTGGAATATCCGTTTTATCACTCTCTCGCGCACTGGCTGATTTTCATCATTTTGCTGTATTGGGTCGACCAACGTGTCTCGCGCTATCGCCAAGTTGGGTTTAGCAAAGTGACCAAAAGTCTGCTACGTGTTTTTAGCTTGGTGATTCCGGCCGTGTTTACCTTCTATATGGTGAGCGCACTACACACGAACTACATTCTGACGAAGTTCGAAACTACGCGACCAACTAATCCTGATATTTTGAATCAGGTAAGTAACCCGGTCGTATGGAAAGACAGATTTGACTGGGACGTTTACAGTACCTTTTTGAATATTGGTCTGTACAAGCAAGATCCAAGTTTGATTCAACCTTATATTGATTGGTCATTGCAGATCATTAAAGATAAGCCACGCCCTGCGTTCTACAATAACTTAATCTTGGCTTATCAAGGACTGGATGACAGCAGTAAAGCAGAACAAATTCGTGCTGAGGCTCAATTCTTATTTCCGAACATCGACTTTAGCCAAGTAAATTATCAACCACCCTCACAAGCCCAATCGGCAACGCCTAGCACGTCTGATGCGGAATAGACAAACAAAAAAGCGAAGGACTTCCTTCGCTTTTTTGTTTTCAGCCCAATGATTTTAGGCCCTGTTGGTCTATGAGTAATAGAGTTCCAAGCTCTTGAGACGCTCTAATGCGCAACTCTTACTCAGTTAAAGACTCTTCCAGAGCCTTCAAGCACAGCGCGACGTTTTCCGCACGAGCACCGTATCCCATCAACCCAATACGCCATGCTTTGCCAGCCAACGCACCTAGCCCTGCACCAATTTCAAGGTTGTAAGTTTCAAGTAGATGCGCGCGAACTTTCGCTTCATCGATCCCTTCAGGCACATAAATCGCGTTCAATTGAGGTAAACGGTAAGATTCTTCCACTACAAATTCAAAACCCAGTTTCTGAAGACCATCTTTCAACTTCTCATGCATCAATTGATGGCGAGCCCACGCGTTCTCAAGCCCCTCGTTCTGCAACACAAGCAGTGCTTCATGCAATGCATATAGGCTATTCACTGGAGCTGTGTGATGGTAGCTACGCTTACCTTCCCCACTCCAGTACCCCAACACTAAGCTTTGATCGAGGAACCAACTTTGAACTGGCGTAGTGCGCGATTGAATTTTTTCGATAGCAGCCGGAGACAGCGTCACCGGAGACAAGCCAGGCACACACGACAAACACTTTTGACTGCCCGAGTACACAGCATCAAGCTGCCATTCATCAACTTTTAACGGTACGCCGCCTAACGATGTAACGGCGTCCACAATCGACAACACATTATATTGCTTGGCTAACTTACCTAGAGTTTGTGCATCACTGACAGCACCTGTTGATGTCTCAGCATGCACAAAAGCCAGAATTTTTGTATCAGGATGTTGCTGTAGTGCTTGTTCAACTTTATCTACTGAAACAGGCACACCCCATTCATCATCGACTAGCACCACTTCACCACCAGCACGAATCACGTTTTCACGCATGCGCTCACCAAAGACACCGTTTCGACAAACGATGACTTTGTCACCTTTCTCGATCAAGTTAACGAAACAAGTCTCCATCCCAGCACTGCCTGGAGCAGAAACCGCAATAGTGAACTCATTTTCGGTTTGAAAAGCGTATTTCAACAGCTGTTTAAGCTCATCCATCATCGCGATAAACAGAGGGTCTAGATGACCAACCGTTGGACGGCTAAGGGCTTGCAATACCTGCGGATAAACATCGGAAGGACCAGGGCCCATTAAAATTCGGTGAGGGGGAATAAAGCTTTGGATCGGCATGTCAGCTCCTTGATTGCAGTCATTTAGCCTGAAAGAAGTCATTTTTAGAATTATTTGCCATCAAAACATCGTCACTCTTATGCTTTGCAAGAAAACTCACTTGAATTATTTAACAAGTAGTTCACCAGAAAACAGGAGCAATTTTTATTTCGATTAGCAATACATTCAGGCATCAAAGGTTTCACACTAATGTATTTTGTTGCACACGGCAATTAGCCCTAAGTATAGAGGTCAAACCACTGTCACAATTTCGTTAATAAAAACCATCATTCTGGTTGAAATATTGATTGACATTGTGACGTCAAAACCGTTCAATGTTTGAGCTTTATGTAGAAGAGGAGCACTGCCCAGGCAGGTGATTTGTGGAACCGCAATTCCAATACCAATCATTCAGGGGGAGTAGTGCCGAGGTAAGTCAAAATTGCAGGGTTTGGCTTGTCGGTTGACTTGGGTTGAGTCCCATCAACTGTCATCAGCACCGTCTGATGAAGAGCTTCTGAGGGTACATTTTCAAATGACAATCTAACTACCTCTCTTTTTGCTCTGTTCCTTTCCTCACAAAACATTGGATGTGTATATTTTTTAGGAAGTCGTGGGAGAAACGCAGTGAGCGCATTTAACGTAGCTAAATTCGGTGGGACCAGTGTTGCCAATTTTGAGGCAATGAGTCGTTGTGCCACCATCATCGAAAACAATCCAAATACTCGCCTTGTTGTTAGCAGCGCTTGCTCTGGGGTAACCAACATCTTGGTAGAACTGGCCAATGGCGTTCAAGATCAGGAACACCGTGCTGAGTTACTAAAAAACCTAGCTGAGATCCATGATTCCATTTTGGCTCAATTGGAAGATGCGACAGAAGCCTCTTCAGAGGTGTACGGAATTTTAGATACCGTGACCAGCCTTGCAGAAGCTGCCTCAATTCAAGCAAACACCAAACTGACCGACCACCTTGTGGCATGTGGTGAGTTAATGTCGACACACATTTTGGCGCAGCTCATGCGAGAGCGTGGTATCAATGCAGTGCGATTTGATATTCGTGAAGTGCTAAGAACCGACGACAACTTTGGTCGCGCAGAACCGAATGTCGAAGCCATTGCTCAACTAGCGCAAGAGAAGCTTATCCCTTTATGTCTTGATTCTGTCGTCATCACACAGGGCTTCATTGGCTCTGACGAAGAAGGCAATACAACAACGTTAGGCCGCGGTGGTAGCGACTACAGTGCAGCCTTGATTGCTGAAGGTGTGAAAGCATCTGGACTTGAAATTTGGACAGATGTTCCTGGTATTTACACGACCGATCCTCGCATTGCACCAAAAGCGTCACCAATCCCAGAGATCAGTTTTAGTGAAGCCTCTGAAATGGCTAACTTTGGCGCGAAAATATTACACCCATCAACACTGGTCCCTGCTCTACGCCATGATATCCCGGTTTTTGTTGGCTCATCCAAAGAACCAGAAAAAGGCGGCACGTGGATTCGTCATCAAGTCGAAAGCTCACCACTGTTCCGCGCCCTCGCTCTGCGTTGTAATCAAACGATGGTCACTCTACGTAGTGCGAACATGTTCCATGCGTACGGCTTCTTAGCAAAAGTATTTGAGATTTTAGCCAAGCACAAAATTTCGGTAGACCTTATCACCACATCAGAAATCAGTGTGTCACTCACGCTAGATCAAACTGATACCTCAGGCGGCGCACCACAACTTCCTCAAGCAGCACGTGAAGAGTTGGAAGAGTTGTGTAAGGTCGAAGTAGAACATGACCTTTGTTTGGTAGCCTTGATTGGTAACAAGATGAGTGAACGTAAAGGCTATGCGAAGCAAGTGTTTGGTACGCTAGAAGATTTGAACTTACGCATGATCTGTTATGGAGCAAGCCCTCATAACCTGTGCTTCCTTGTGAATGAGTCGGTGGCGAAGCAAGCCATTCAGAAGCTGCATACAGAGCTCTTCGAACAATAATATTGGTTTGTTCCTCAAGTGCCCACTACCGTGGTTCAAAAAGCATAACGTGGTTTTTGAGGGAACAACGACAAATTAAAGGGCTGCACATTGGCAGCCCTTTTTATTGCTTGTTCACTTGATTTAGCCGTTAATGTTTGGCCCCAACCATTTTTCAGCTTCGATCCTATCCCAACCTTTACGATCAGCATAACTCTCTAACTGATCGTCTTGGATCTGAGCGATCGCAAAATAGCGAGAGTCTGGATGTGAGAAGTACCAACCGGACACTGATGCCCCCGGATACATTGCATAGCTCGTTGTTAGTGACATACCGATGTTCTCTTCAACATTCAGTAACTCCCAAAGCGGGCCTTTCTCTGTATGCTCAGGACAAGCTGGGTAACCCGGTGCAGGACGGATCCCTTGGTACTTTTCACGGATGAGCTCATCATTCGATAGATTTTCATCTGCTGCATAGCCCCAAATTTCTTTCCTGACACGCTCATGCAAGTATTCAGCAAAAGCTTCGGCTAAACGATCCGCCACCGCTTGAATCATGATTGCGTTGTAGTCATCGCCTTTCGCTTTGTACTCATCGGCCAACTCACGCTCACCGATACCGCCAGTTACTGCAAACGCTCCAACCCAATCCTGTTTGCCAGATTCTTTTGGCGCGATGTAATCCGACAAGCAGTAGTTAAAGCCTTTAGGCTTTTCTGTTTGCTGACGAAGATTGCGCAATACTTTAGCAACCTCGGTACGCGACTCATCGGTGTACACTTCAATATCATCACCCACACTTGCCGCTGGGAATAGGCCACATATCCCGCGAGCCTTAAGCAATCCTTCACGCTCAACTCGATCAAGCAGCTCATTGGCATCATGGAATAGACGCTGAGCCTCCTCACCCACTTCTTCATGTTTGAAGATTGTCGGGTATTTTCCTACCAGCGACCACGTCATGAAAAACGGCGTCCAGTCGATATACTTGCGTAAGGTTGCGACATCAAAATCATCGAAAATATGAAGGCCTGGTTTTGCAGGAACTGGTGGCGTGTATGCATCCCAATCTATCGCGACTTTGTTTGCACGCGCTTGTTCTAAAGTGACAGGCTTAGTACGCGGCTTCTTACGATTGTGTTGGTCACGAACACGCTCATAATCCGCATCCAGTTTTTCTATAAAGGCAGGTCGACGTTCATCGGAGAGTAATGACGAACAAACCCCTACTGCGCGCGACGCATTGTTTACGTAAACCACCGGATTTTTGTAGTTCTGCTCAATCTTCACGGCAGTGTGAGCTTTGGATGTGGTAGCTCCGCCAATCAGAAGCGGAAGATCAAAATTGAGACGTTCCATCTCTTTAGCAACATGAACCATTTCATCCAGAGATGGGGTAATCAACCCAGACAAACCGATAATATCAACGTTCTCTTCTAGCGCGACTTTTAAGATCTTTTCACACGGTACCATCACGCCAAGATCGATGATCTCGTAGTTATTACACTGCAGTACAACGCCTACAATGTTTTTGCCGATGTCGTGCACGTCACCCTTCACTGTCGCCAACAAAATTTTTCCGTTACTGCTACCAGATTGTTTTTCGGCGTTAATAAAAGGCTCTAAATGCGCGACAGCTTGCTTCATCACACGTGCAGATTTCACTACTTGAGGTAAGAACATCTTACCCTCACCAAATAGGTCACCCACCACGTTCATGCCATCCATCAAAGGGCCTTCAATCACTTCAAGTGGCTTTGCCGCATTTACACGTGCTTCTTCAGTGTCTGCGACAATGAACTCTGTGATCCCTTTAACTAACGCATGCTCTAAACGTTTTGCGACAGGCCAAGTTCGCCACTCAAGCGCAGAGGCATCTTCTTCTTTGCCAACACCTTTATCTGCGTACTCAGCTGCGATATCTAACAATCTTTCTGTAGCGTCATCTCGACGGTTAAGCACAACGTCTTCTACTGCTTCTCGTAATTTTTCCGGTACGTTGTCATAAATTTCGAGCTGCCCCGCGTTCACAATGCCCATGTCCATACCGTTTTTAAAACAGTGATAAAGGAATACGGCATGGATTGCTTCACGAACGTAGTTATTACCGCGGAAAGAGAAAGACACGTTCGACACGCCTCCGGAGATCATCGCGTGTGGCAAATCGCGCTTGATGTCCGCTACAGCTTCAATGAAATCAACAGCATAGTTGTTGTGCTCATCGATACCCGTTGCGACGGCAAAAATGTTCGGGTCAAAAATAATGTCTTCTGGCGGGAAGCCAACTTCATCTACCAAAATACGATAAGCATTTGTACAAATTTCTAGCTTGCGCGCGCGTGTTTCTGCCTGACCAACCTCATCGAATGCCATGACGATCACAGCTGCGCCATAACGACGGATCAGTTTAGCTTGCTCAACAAATTTCTCTTTGCCTTCCTTCAAAGAGATAGAGTTCACAATGCCTTTACCTTGAATGCATTTCAGACCCGCTTCGATCACTTCCCATTTGGAAGAGTCGACCATGATTGGCACTTTGGAGATTTCTGGTTCTGAGGCACATAGGTTTAGAAAACGCACCATACAAGCCTGTGCGTCTAACATCCCCTCATCCATGTTGATGTCGATGATTTGGGCACCATTTTCAACTTGCTGACGCGCGACTTCTAATGCTTCGTCATACTGTTCTTCTTTGATCAAACGTTTAAAGCGAGCAGAACCTGTGACGTTAGTTCGCTCACCGACATTGATGAATAAAGTCTCTTTCTCAATCGTTAATGGCTCTAATCCGGAGAGACGACAAGCAACAGGCAAATCTGGCAAAGCGCGAGGTGTAACACCTTCAACGGCCTGCGCCATTTGGCGAATATGCTCCGGCGTTGTACCACAACAGCCACCAATCAGATTTAAAAAGCCGCTGCTAGCCCACTCTTTTACATGCTCTGCCATATCTTCTGGAGAAAGGTCATATTCTCCAAAAGCATTCGGCAAACCTGCGTTAGGGTGTGCGGAAACAAATGATTCAGAAATACGAGAAAGCTCTTCCACGTATGGGCGCAGTTCATCTGGCCCCAATGCACAGTTAAGACCGAAAGATAACGGCCTTACATGACGTAGAGAGTTGTAAAATGCTTCCGTGGTTTGCCCTGATAGCGTTCGGCCCGAAGCGTCCGTAATCGTACCGGAAATCATGACAGGCAGTGCGAAGCCAAGCTCTTCAAATACAGAATCAACAGCAAAGGCACATGCTTTAGCATTCAATGTATCGAAAATAGTTTCGATCAAAATAAGATCAGCGCCACCTCTGATTAATGCTCGAGTTGACTCGGAATACGCTTCAACCAGCTCATCGAAAGAAACATTGCGGTAGCCGGGATCATTCACATCAGGGGAGATAGAGCACGTTCGGTTGGTTGGACCAAGTACACCTGCAACGTAACGAGGTTTGTCAGGCGTTTTCGCCGTCCACTCATCGGCAACTTCACGAGCCAGTTTTGCCGCGGCGAAGTTAATCTCTTCACTCAGGCTTTCCATCTCATAGTCAGCCATCGCAATGGTGGTCGCGTTAAAGGTATTGGTTTCTAGAATATCAGCGCCGGCTTCAAGGTAAGCGCTATGGATTTCCTTAATTAGTTGAGGCTGGCTTAGCACCAACAAGTCGTTGTTGCCTTTTAGATCACAGTGCCAATTGGCAAAGCGCTCTCCTCGGTAATCTTGCTCTTCAAGTTTGTACCCTTGGATCATGGTGCCCATACCACCATCAATCAATAAGATACGTTTCTTCAATTGAGCTTCAATCTGTTGTCTTACTTTGCTTCCCACAGTACAGCCTCATTCCTTTAGTTATGATTCCATCCTATCACACAAACTTCAGGAGTCTAGACGTCTAAATGGAGATTTAATGATTATTTTATCTCCTTCTTAACTTGCAAAATAAACCCGAAAAAATGTTTGCTATTTAGACAGCATCAGCCGAGAATTCCATTCATAAAATGTTACAAATAGAGAGCTCTATGTCGGTCTATCATACTTTATGTTTTCTATCCGCAGCTGCAATGCTAATTGCTTTTGTAAACAGCAAGATAGGAAAGATGCAAACCACTATAGCCATTACGGCTGGTTCAATGGTTCTTTCTCTACTTATTTTGATCGCCGGTCAAAACAACTGGTTTCACCTTACGGAGATTGCAACCGAGACGGTAACAAGAATCAACTTTGAAGACTTTTTGTTGAAAGGCATCCTTGGATTTTTGCTTTTTGCTGGCGGCTTGGGCATCAAGCTACCCAACTTAAAAGATCAAAAGTGGGAAATCACGGTATTGGCTCTTGGAGCAACCCTGTTCTCAACCTTCTTCATCGGCTTTGTTCTTTATGGCCTTTGTATGCTGATCGGCATACAGTTTGATTTGGTTTACTGCTTGCTGTTTGGCGCATTAATCTCGCCTACCGACCCGATTGCCGTTCTAGCTATCGTTAAAAAGTTAGATGCACCTAAACGTATCTCGACACAGATCGAAGGGGAGTCACTATTCAATGATGGCTTCGGCTTGGTTATTTTCGTCACGCTTTTCACCATTGCATTTGGCTCAGAAGCACCAACAGTCGGTAGCGTCACTCTACTCTTCATCCAAGAAGCGATTGGCGGGATCGTCTATGGCTTTCTATTGGGCTTAGTATTCCACTACCTAATCAGTGCTACTGACGATCACTCAATGGAGCTACTACTTACCATCGGTGTTCCTACAGCAGGTTACGCATTTGCTGAGTACATTCATGTTTCAGGCCCACTTGCGATGGTGGTGTCGGGAATTATGATCGGTAACTGGACGCGCTTTATTGGCTTCTCTAAAGAGAGTGAAGACCACCTAGACCACTTCTGGGAGTTAGTAGATGAGTTCCTAAACGGCGTGCTATTCCTATTAATTGGTATGTCGATGCTGCTATTTAAGTTCCATGAAGAAGACTGGATCATGATGGCAATTGCAGTCCCTCTGGTGCTAGCCTCTCGCTATCTCAGCGTCTTTATCTCATACATAGGCTTTAAACGTTACAGAAAATACAACCCATGGTCAGTAAAAATTTTGACTTGGGGTGGCCTACGTGGCGGCCTAGCGCTAGCAATGGCACTTTCAATTCCATCAGGAATTTGGGTGGTTCAAGACAAGCTGATCGATGTAAAAGAGATCATCCTTGTAATGACCTATTCGGTTGTGGTGTTCTCTATCCTTATTCAAGGTTCAACCATTACACCAATGATTGAAAAGGCGAAAGCTGAAGAAAAAAAGATGGAAGATGAAAAGCTAGCTCAAAGCTCTTTAGCAGAACAAAGAGAACAAACTGAAGCCTAATTCCATTCTCCCCATATTTAAAAAGCAGCCTTAGGGCTGCTTTTTTATGCTCTAAAATTCGAAGACTTCACCAACAATGTTATCTAGAAACCTCCCCGTTCTACTCTCCTCAGAGCGAAGCCCAAGCCTAATAACAATCTAAGTAAAAATATGATCCAATTGAGGCGATTCAGATAAAAATGAGCCTGCTGGCCCTTGCTCATCTCAAATGATGTATATTCACGCACACAAATCGTCAAGTTTCTCAAGGTAAGTCGAACTAGTATCAATAAATGGGTTCAAACCTTTCTTGAAGAAGGGCTAGAAGAACGGTAAGAAAAGCCAATAATACACAAGGCGGACGACTGACTGGTTCCGATATCCACGCTTTTATCATGAAAGAATTTGGCGAGTACTACCGCCCTGACTCTATCTATTACCTACTCGACCACATGGGATTTTCATGGATAACTTCCCGCTCAAAACACCCCAAACAACCTCAACAAGCACAAGACGATTTTAAAAAATTCAAAATCGAAACGATCAGGACAGTGTGTTGATGTCTGGTTTCAGGACGAAGCCAGGTTTGGGCAACAAAACACGACAACACGCTTATGGACTGAAAAAGCAGCTCGCCCAAGAGCCGTGAAGCAACAACAATTCGTGTATGCTTATCTGTTCGGTTCAGTCGTCGCAGCAGAGGAATTGGTGAGGCTATCATTGTCCTTGGGTTCATAAAGACATCATGATAGAGCACTTAAAACAAATATTGGCAGTCACGGAGGAGGGATGTCGCGCCGTCATTGTTATGGATGGTGGAGGATGACGTACAGAAGAAATTGCCAATGACTTTAAAATGTCAGTGTCATCAAACTTTCACCCTATTCTCCAGAGCTAAACCCTATCGAACAAGTATGGCGTTGCTTGAGGCAACGCTATTTAGCCAACCAATCTTTTACTGATTACCACGACATCATCTCCAAGTCTGCGATGCATAGAATCGAATCGGTTTTGGATTGCTCCAAAAGAATCACCAAAATGCATTCGTAAAAATGGATAGACCTAACCAGTTAATTTTCAAGATTGGTATAATAACGGTATGGAGAAATATCTTCAGCTCAGAGCTACAGATGTAAACTACCACCTTCTAAAGAAGGTGGCTTTGTGTGAGCCCCCTAAAAGGGGGCCTAGACCAGAACCTCGATGTGGCACCGCAGTCTCTCTTCACTCTCCAACACTAAATTTATGGCATCACTTATAGAGTGCAACTAAACAAAACTATTGAGTTCGTTGAAGATGTGTACTGAAGTGCTTTGACTTACTTCTGGTGAGTACGATACAAAAGTAAGAAATTTGGGAATTAGGCAAAGCCGCAACGAATGATAACCACCTACTGAAGTAGGTGGTTTAGGGCTGAAAACAAAAAAGCCCCAGTCTTTCGACTGAGGCTTTAAATATGGCAGGGGTGGAGAGATTCGAACTCCCAACACGCGGATTTGGAATCCGCTGCTCTGCCAATTGGAGCTACACCCCTGTTGTAACTACAGTTTATCACATTGTAGATTCAAAAAAACCTCGCAAAGGCGAGGTTTTCGAAATAAGTGGCGGAGCGGACGGGACTCGAACCCGCGACCCCCGGCGTGACAGGCCGGTATTCTAACCAACTGAACTACCGCTCCGCACTGGTTAGACCTAAGTCTAAATTAAAAGCCTGGCGATGTCCTACTCTCACATGGGGAAGCCCCACACTACCATCGGCGCTATTTCGTTTCACTTCTGAGTTCGGAATGGAGTCAGGTGGGTCCAAAACGCTATTTTCGCGAAGTA
>NZ_JYOQ01000127.1:0-250 GCF_000960545.1 Vibrio sp. S457-15
AGCCAAATACAGCCAGCCTTCGCTTGTGGCAAGATACGTGATATCTCCCGCCCATTTCTGATTCGGGGCCGTTGCATTAAAGTCCTGAGCTAGCAAGTTTGGAGCTACAGGCATCTTATGCTTGCTGCAATGGTTTTCACATTATGGCTATCACCGTTCTCAGCCAGCTCTTTCTGGATGCGCCTTGAACCATCTCGCCCCTTACTGTTGTCAAAAGCATCTTTAACCTTTGCATCAAACTCTTGGCGAG
>NZ_JYOQ01000128.1:0-251 GCF_000960545.1 Vibrio sp. S457-15
TTGAGACCAATAGCATCAATGATTAGATACTGTATTGATCCTCTGGCTTTCCGTTTTAAATGAAACTTCAACATCCTTCACTATGAGGTTTATACAGGTGTAATGCGGACACACAAGCGGATGCTAGCCAATGAAAAAACAGAATCGATAAACCCTTGCAATGCTCTCAACGGCATTGAGAAAACTCGTTTCACCATAAGTGCAGTGGTAATGGCTAAGTCGCTGAACTGACGAGGTCTACCACGTTTATC